>DAORKJ010000140.1:1600-7823 GCA_035439505.1 Chitinophagales bacterium | reverse complement strand
CGTGATGATTTTTCTTCCATTACACCCCGCATCACCATAGTGCCGTAAATGAGCAGTACAATATAAATGATAAATCCCATGCCAAAACCGAATGCACTGGCAATTGCTGCATTACCTTCTTTTTGTGATTCGCCGGAAGTTACTTTATCATCAATATCTACTTTCGGTCTCAATTTGAGTAAGATATTTTTATCTAAATCGTGCTGTTGTAAATTGATGGTTTCCAGTTTATCTGCAATAATACTTTCGATATACAATTTAGTAGTTAAACTCACTTGTTCGTTACTATAAATTTCAATGCCATAAGGTGCATCCGGTTGCATGGCAGGTATATATAAAAATGCGTCGTAACCTTCTCCAATGGTGCTGTAATCTGTTTTTAAGGTGTTGACAGGAATGGATTGATATTTATACGTAAAATATAAGCCGGCAGTATCAGGTAGTGCCGGAATTAATCCGCTATCGTCTTTTACCAATATATGCAGATTGTTTTTATTTGCATTAGCAATTAGAATGGGCAACAAACTAATCAGCAGAAAAAACACAGGTCCTAACAGTGTGAAAATGATAAACGATTTTTTTCTCACACGGGTAATATATTCCCGTTGGATTATAAGCAATGTTTTATTCATGGTTAGCCTTATTTACAATTGAGATAAAAATATCGTTGAGTGATGGCAATAATTCATAATAGGCATTGATAATGGCATTGCGACTTATAAAATATTGTAGAACCTGATTTTGGTCGTTTTTTGATTTTAGTTGAACGGTAACACTTTGGCCATTAATCTGGTCTACTGTAAACAAATCGTTATCTTCAATTTCAGGAAGCGATTCAAAACTGATTAAAAATTTATGTTGTTTAAATTGTTGTTTTATTGTTGCTACTTCTCCGTTTAAAATGAGTTTCCCTTTATTGATAAGTGCTATGGTTTTACAAATTTCTTCTACCTGTTCCATTCTGTGTGTGGAAAAAATGATGGTTGTTCCTTGTTGATGTAATTGATAAATTTCATTTTTAATCATTTCCGCATTCACAGGGTCAAGACCGGAAAATGGCTCATCTAAAATTAATAATTTCGGGTTATGTAAAACGGTGGCAATAAATTGTGTTTTTTGTTGCATTCCTTTCGACAAATCCTCGAGTTTTTTATTCCACCAGTCGCCGGCGCCTAATTTTTCAAGCCAATATTTTGATCGTTCCTGAGCTGCTGATTTTTTTAATCCTTTTAACCTGCCCAAATACACGAGATGTTCACCCACTTTCATTTTTTTATACATCCCTTTTTCTTCTGGCATGTATCCAATATTGGCATATTGCTGGGTTTGGATGTCGGAACCATCAAAAACAATGTGCCCCGAATCTGCAGCAAATATTTTGGTGATAATCCGGATAAGGGTTGTTTTACCGGCACCATTAGGCCCTAAAAGCCCAAATATGGTGTTTTCCGGTATGGTAAAACTTACATCCTGCAAGGCCTGAACATCCGAAAATCGTTTGTTTACCTTCGAAAAGGTCATGATATCGCCCATGTTGCAAATTTAAATTTAAATTTGCCGCAGAAACAATTGTTTATGGATACTTATCATATAGGTTCACAACCACTGTCTATTACTTTAATAGATACCATTATAAAATCGAAGGCAAAACTGGCACTGGACGACACGGCTAGAGAAAAAATTCAATTATGCAGAACTTACCTCGATAAAAAGATTGCCGACAGTGGTAAGGCTGTTTATGGGGTAAATACCGGATTTGGAAGTTTATGTAAGGTGAAAATTTCTGATGATGACCTCGAGCAATTACAGTATAATTTAATTAGAAGTCATGCATGTGGCGTAGGTCCTGTTATTCCTGATGAAATTTGCAAAATATTATTATTACTTAAAATCCAAAGCCTTAGTTATGGTAATTCAGGGGTTAGTGTGGAAACGGTATGGCGATTAATTGATTTTTATAACCTCGACATTTTGCCGGTAATTTATGAGCAGGGTTCACTTGGCGCAAGTGGCGATTTGTGTCCGCTTTCACATATGAGTCTAGCATTAATTGGAGAAGGTAGTGTTAAATATAATGGCGAAATTCGACCAACTGCTGAAGTGTTGAAAGACTTTAAATTATCTGCACTCAAATTACAATCAAAAGAAGGCTTAGCGCTTTTGAATGGCACTCAATTTATGAGTAGTTATGCGGTGTATAATTTAATTAAATCGCAAAACATTATTCATAAGTCGAATAAAATTGCTGCATTATCATTAGAAGCTTACGATTGTAAAGCGGAGCCTTTTTTTCCGCAAATTCATCGTGTAAGAAATCAGAGCGGACAAATTATCACTGCAAAAGAAATTATGGATTTACTTGAAGGCAGCGAAACATTTTTTGCGGAAAAACAACAAGTGCAGGATCCATATTCTTTTAGATGTATTCCACAAGTTCACGGGGCATGTCGCGACGCAATTGATTATTGTAAATCGATTGTAGAAAAAGAAATTAATGGTGTTACTGATAATCCTAATATTTTTGTTGAGGATGATTTAATTGTGAGTGGTGGAAATTTTCATGGTGAGCCTTTAGCATTGACTTTAGATTTTCTGGCAATGGCATTAAGCGAATTAGGTAATATTGCTGAACGTCGTGTGTATCGTTTATTGAGTGGGGCAAGAAATCTACCTGAATTTTTAACACCAAATCCGGGATTAAATTCCGGATTAATGATTCCTCAATATACTGCGGCGAGTATTGTTTCTCAAAATAAACAATTGTGTACACCTGCAAGTGTTGATAGTATTTCAAGCTGCAACGAACAGGAAGATCATGTGAGTATGGGTGCCAATGCGGCGACAAAATGTTTACGTGTTGTCGAAAATATTGAAAAAATTCTTGCAATCGAATTGCTAACAGCTGCACAAGCATTTGAATTCAGACGGCCACTCAAATCATCAAAAGCGATTGAGGATTTTTATACAGCGTTTAGAGCAGTGGTATCTTTTAATGAATCTGACAGGTTTTTACATCTTGATATAGATAAGAGTTTGATGTTTATAAATGCGTAGGTTTCTCGCAAAGGCCCAAAGGTTGATTTAATTATATAGGTGCTTGATGTATTATGTAAATATTCAAGCACGCAAAGGTAGTCCGCGAAAACATTTTTTTATATCCGCTCAAAGCGAGTATACGCGGTTAATATTTTTATATATTTCATCTTCGATTTAGTTTCGCACAAAATAAAATACTTATGGTGGAACTTGATGAGAATGAATTAGCAAAGTTGGTAGTTAATATTGCATTTGAAATACATGTAAAATTAGGACCGGGGCTATATGAATCTGTATATGAAGAGATACTGTTCAAAGAGCTTGTAAAATGTGGTTTGCAAGTGGAAAGACAAAAAGCAATCTACTTATATTGGGATAATGAAAGAGTAAACAAGTATGCTTTTCGTGCTGATTTGATTATCAATAATAAATTATTAATTGAAGTGAAGTCGATTGAGGCTCTTGCAGATGTGCATTTTAAACAAGTAAATACCTACTTAAAAGTTACCGGAATTAAGTTAGGCCTCATTATCAATTTTAATGTAGCCTTAATAAAACACGGTATTAAGCGAATTGTAAATGGCTTGGAACTAAAAAGCACATGACAATAAAGTGAAAATTAATGCGTCGGTAAAGATTTAAATAAAAATCTGCAAAATTCAATTACAGAGGACCACATCCAGCTTTGCTTGCTTGAATCTGGTTTTTCACCAATCAAATTTCGCCTTTGGGCCTTCGCGAGAAACACAACTAACCAATCTCCGCCTCTCCACTCTCCGCGTGAAACGGGCTTACAACAATTTTACACCCACAATTTTTAATTGCTCATTATCCACATCGCCTGGCGCATCCATCATCATATCGCGGCCATTATTATTTTTAGGGAACGGAATTACATCTCTGATAGTATCACCACCGGCCATTAACATCACCCATCTGTCGAAACCAAATGCACAACCACCATGAGGCGGAGCACCGTATTTAAATGCATTCACCATAAACCCGAAACGTTTTTCTTTTTCTGCTTCACTAAATCCTAAAATGGTAAATATTTTTTCCTGTAATGTTTTGTCATGTACACGAATACTTCCACTTAATATTTCGTTGCCATTCATCACTAAATCGTAACTCTGTGCACGCACACGTAATGGTACTGTGTCCATATATTGAAAATCGTCAGGATGTGGCGAACAGAATGGATGATGTGCAAATATTGGTTCGCCGGTGTTTTCATCCGGTTCAAATAAAGGCATGTCAACCACCCAAAATACACTCCATGCATTTTTATCAATCCAGTTTTCACGTTTTGCCATTTCTAAACGCAACTCACCTAAAACTTTTCTTGTTTTATTTACTTTATCGGCAATAATTAAAATTAAATCACCTTTTTGTGCATTCAATTTATTGCCAATTGTTGTAAGTTGTTCAACAGAATAAAATTTATCAATAGAAGATTTTATGCTGCCATCCTGATTAAATTTAATATAAATTAAGCCCCCAACTCCACGATGTGGTGCTTTAACAAATTCTGTTAATTCATCAATTTGTTTGCGGGAATATTCGCTGCAACCTTTTGCATTAATACCTGCAATTAAACCATTGCTGGTTAAGATATTATTAAACACACTAAATTCAGTGCCTCCAACAACATCATTCAAATCAATAATCTTGCAGTCGAAACGCAAATCCGGTTTGTCGCTGCCATAATATTGCATAGCTTCTTTATAAGGTAATCGAAGGAAATCAGGTAAGTCGATATTTTTGGTTTGTTTGAATACATATTTCGTCATACCTTCAAACATATTCCACACATCTTCCTGACGAACAAAACTCATTTCGCAGTCAATTTGTGTAAATTCCGGTTGACGGTCGCCGCGTAAATCTTCATCGCGAAAACATTTTGCAATTTGATAATAACGGTCCATACCGCTCACCATTAATAATTGTTTTAATATTTGTGGCGATTGAGGCAATGCATAAAATAATCCCGGTTGTAATCTCGAAGGCACTAAAAAGTCGCGGGCGCCTTCCGGTGTCGATTTAATTAAATTCGGTGTTTCTATTTCAACAAATCCTTCAGCATCTAAATAGGTGCGAACCGCTTTTAACATTTGCGCACGCAACATCAAACGCTTTTGCATTTGTGGTCTGCGCAAATCAAGATAGCGATATTTCATACGGAGTTCTTCACCGCCATCTGTTTCATCGTCCATCGTAAACGGAGGCAATTCTGCAGCATTTAAAACAGATAAACTGCTTACAATTATTTCAATTTCACCTGTTGGAATATTCAGATTTTTGCTGGAGCGTTCAGTCACTGTTCCTGTGGCTAAAATCACGTATTCCCGGCCCAATTTTCTGGCTTCTTCACACAAAGGCGCATTGGTATCCATATTGAATACCAATTGAGTAATCCCGTAACGATCTCGCAAATCGATAAAAATCATCCCGCCCTGATCGCGGTTTTTATTTACCCAACCGGTTAAACTCACGGTTTTACCAATATCCGACATTCTTAATTCGCCACAATGGTGCGTTCTGTAATACGTTGAACTTTGCATTAACTAAAATTTGAACTGCAAAGTTATTGATTAGCTTCCATCAAAACGAAAACTAGCCTTATCTTTGACTAAAATATGGGGGTTAGGTAACATTTAACACCTTTAAAAACCTTTTAGCCTATGCATTGCGAAAACTGTGGGAACGACAGATTTAGTGTAACCCCTTTCTATTATCGCTGGAATAATAAAGAATTTTTGCTGAAAAAATGCAAAAAATGCAGGCTTATAGCTCTTGACCCTCAACCCACCGTTGAGGAACTGGGAATGTTGTATGCTGATGATTATTTCCAAACCGGGCAACATGGTTTGAATCGCACAGCCCAAACTTATGAGGAGAGCAAAGATGCGTTGTCGTTGGAGGCCAGGGTTACTGCCATTAATAATAATATCCTGCAATTTAAACCTGATACTAAAAATGTTTTTGAAATCGGGTTTGCCATGGGACATATTTTGGCTGCTGCTAAAACGTTAGGCCTTGAAGTTTCAGGGATTGAATTTTCGGAGACTGCCGTTCAAAAAGCAAAAAATAAATTTAATATAGATGCCATTTGCGGCAATTTTGAAGAGTTGGATACAACACCATATCTCAACCAATGGGATTGTATATATGGTGGCGATGTGTTCGA
>DAORKJ010000140.1:0-1500 GCA_035439505.1 Chitinophagales bacterium | reverse complement strand
GTGTAAATATTGTTTGTTGTTGCATTATACGTTTCATCAACAAAAATTTGTTCGCCAACAATATTAGTAATCATAATTTGTATTTGCTGTGCAGGTAAATCATGTACTTCAACTATAGCCTCAGTGCTTGCAGGATTAGGATAAACATTGATATTTTTTGATGCTAAATTATCTTCAATTCCTACTTCAGCGGTATAACAAACTTCTAATTTTGGATAATGACTAGGGTCTTCAAAATCGCTCATTGCAAAAACACGACGGCGATATTGTTCTTCTACTTCTAAACGAAATTCGAACCCAAAACTATTTGCCGGGTCGGCTACGATATCTTTTACTAATTCTGTAACATCAATATCCAGTACATCTTCATGTTCTTCTTCCGATTCAGGAATAGTTACCTGATTTACTGTTGTTGTTGACGGTGCTGAATCCCATGTAACTAAATCTTCTTCCCATGGAGAAATTACTCTCCTGATTAAACTAGTATTAGGGCCTGATAATGAACTATTGTATTGTGATGAAGTAGTTGAATTAGCAAATAAACTCAGGTAGGCATAACAAATTTCTGCATTTTGAGGAATTTGTGATAAATCAAATTCCATTAATGAACGTTCAATTCCAGACTCTCCATCCCAAGTCCAGGCCATAATGCGAACTTCCGTATAATCACCAAAATTTACGTTGTTTTCTACACTCCATATTTTAGTATCCTTTCCCTCTTCAGGTCCCGGTTGAAGCGTTAAAATGGTTTGTGCATTTGCTGTAAATGCTACAGCAATTGCGGCAGTTAGTAGTGTATGTTTCATAGTTTTTATTTAAAATTAAAAAAAAATTACCACCCAACAGCAACATCATCCCCACGTTTATCAGCGGCTCCTTCCAGCTTGCCGTTCGGATAAACCAAAATTGCATCAACACGGCCAATGGCTTCGCGACCTATTATTTTGTAACCTTTGGCTTTTAATGCAGCAACGGTTGTTTCGTTAAAATCGTTTTCAATTTTAATTTCATCAGGTAACCACTGATTATGAAAACGAGGCGCATCAACTGCTTCCTGCATAGTCATGTCGAATTCGATTACATTGATAATATTTTGAAAAACACTGGTAATAATTGTTGAGCCACCGGGTGTTCCAACTACCATAAATAATTTACCTTCTTTTTCAACAATAGTCGGCGTCATACTGCTCAACATACGTTTGCCCGGTGCAATAGCATTAGCTTCACCACCAATTAATCCATATAAATTTGGTTCTCCTGGTTTTGCACTAAAATCGTCCATTTCATTATTTAAAATAAATCCGCATCCATTTACAATTATGCGAGAACCATAGCTGTCATTTAACGTAGTTGTAATTGATACCGCATTACCATATTTATCTACAATACTAAAATGGGTAGTTTCTTCACTTTCATAACCGGTAAAAGTTCCTGCTTTAATTTGTGCTGCAGGAGTTATTGTATTTGTGTCCACATTTTGCATACGCGAAGCCGCATAGG
>DAORKJ010000139.1:1222-8060 GCA_035439505.1 Chitinophagales bacterium | reverse complement strand
TTTTTATAGAGCGTATAAGGTTCCCTGATTGGTCGCCTGATAACTTCAATATTATCCGGCAAACTCGCCTCCAAAGTTGCATCCAAAACAGGATATTCACCATCTGTAACTGTGTAAATAACAGGCTCCCAGCCGAAATCACGAAAATATTTCGCCATTTTCACCCAACGTTGAACAGGAACTCCGCCTGCCGGTGGCCAATAATATGTAATAATTAAAACCTTCCTCAATTGGGTCGTTTAAAGGGTTAAAATTATATAATTGAATGAACAAATTGCCCCAATTAGCCCGAAGTTCTTAACTTTAGCACTTCAAATTTTAACCTGATATGGAACAAAACAAAGCCGGAAAGAAACTCTTAACGTATATTGCAATTTTTGCATTCTTCCTCGTTTTTAGTGCATTGTATTTCAGTCCACTGCTACAAGGCAAAATTTTGTTACAGGGCGATATCATGAATTATATTGGAACCAGTCAGGAAATTTCCAAACATTATGAAGAAACAGGCGAAGCTGCGTTATGGACCAACAGTATGTTCAGCGGCATGCCCACTTATCAAATAGCATTATATAACAGTGGCAATGTTTTCGAAAAAGTAAATAAATATTTAGGTGGATTTTTACCAAGACCTGCAAATTATATGTTTATTGCTTTGTTCACTTTTTTCTTATTATTGAAAAGTTTTAAAGTGAACAATTTTCTGGCAATTTCCGGCGCACTTTGTTATGCCCTAGGCACTTATTTAATCACTTTTATAGAAGCAGGACATAACACTAAAGTAAATGCATTGGCTTTAATGCCATTGGTAATTACCGGTATTAATTATTTATTACAAAAAAGATATTGGTTAGGCGGAGCAATTACATTGTTTGCCATGACTTGCGAAATAACTGCCAACCATCCGCAAATTACCTATTATATGTTTTTGATGATTTTCTGCTGGATGGTTTCAGAATTGTATTTCGCCATAAAAGAAAAACGATTCATGGAATTTGCTAAAGTTGCGGGAATAATAGTGGTTACTACTTTATTAGCCGTTTCTGCCAATACATCAAAATTGTGGACCACTTATGAGTATAGCAAAGAAACTATTCGCGGTGGCTCACACCTTACTCATCAGGCAGAAAAACAAGATGATGGATTAAATCGTGATTATGCTTTTTCATGGAGTAGTGGTATTGCCGAATCATTTAGTATCATGTATCCGAATTTTGCCGGTGGTGGTTCAGGGAAATCATTTTTACAAACACGCGAAGGAGAGCCAATTGAAGGACCATTGATGAGCTACCTGCAATCTGTGAACCAACAAAACCCGCAAAAAGCGCAGGAATTACTACGTTATTCGGGACAAGCAGGTAAATATTGGGGCGAAATGCCATTTACTTCCGGACCAATTTATGTTGGTGCTATTTTATGTTTCTTGTTTATTATCGGCATGCTGATAGGAGACAATAAAATTCGCTGGTGGTTATTTGCCGCCACTATTTTATCCTTGTTTTTAGGATGGGGTAAATATTTTCCGGCATTTAATAATTTCATGTTCGACTATTTTCCGTTGTATAATAAATTCAGAACGGTATCAATGGCAATGACCATATTATGTTTTACCATTCCTGTCTTAGGTTATTATATCATGGACCGCTTTTTAAATAATTCGAACGGTCTTGATGATACCAAAAAATTAAATGGATTAAAATGGGCAAGTATTAGTGTTGGTGGTTTGAGTTTATTATTAATGTTATCCGGCAGTTTATTCGATTTGACAAGCCCTGCCGAAGAAGCGTATTTACAACAAGTTAATGACCCGCAATCTGCTGCATTTTTTGAATTAATAAAAGATGAACGTGTAAGTATGATTCGCCAGGATGTTTTATTGGCGACATTTTTTATGGGTTTAACAGCATTGATATTATTTTTATTTCTTAAGAAAACGGTGTCCCGTAATATTGCTATTGCAGTAATTTGTATTTTACCTGTTGTGGATTTATTAATAGTAGACTCACATTATTTAACTAAAGATAATTTTGTCGAAGCCAATTATTATGATCAGCGTTTCAGACAATCGGTTCCGGCGATAAAAGATAACGACCCGTATTACAGAGTTATGAGTACCATGGTAGATGTAGATAAAGATGGCAGCACATCTTATTTACACAAAAGTATCGGTGGCTACCACGGTGCGAAATTGCAGCGTTATCAGGATTTAATTGAAGGTTATTTGAGCAAAGGCAATGTGCAAGTGCTCAGTATGCTGAATACCAAATATTTATATGGTGCACGCAATGGAAAAATATCTATCGAACGCAATCCGATGGCAATGGGTAATGCCTGGTTTGTTGATTCCATTGCCATAGTTGAAAATGATGATGCCGAATTTGAAGGCCTTGCCAATTTCGACCCTCGAACAAAAGCTTTTGTGCATCAGGAATTTAAAAATTTAATACCGGCCACTGTTGCTGCTCCGGATTCAACACGCAGTATTACCCTTAAAAAATATGGTATGGATGAAATTTCCTATACTTCAAAAAGTAATACCGATGCTCCTGCCATTTTTTCAGAAGTATGGTATCGCGGTAATGAAGATTGGAAAGCCTATATCGATGGCAAATATGTAGACCACTTTAGAGCAAATTATATTTTACGCGGTCTTTGGGTGCCAAAAGGTGAACATGAAATTGTGTTCAAATTTGAGCCGAAGTCGTATTACAGTGGTAAAAAAATATCTACCGCAACATCATCGTTAATTTTATTGTTGGTAGCAGTAGGTGCATTTTTTGCTTACAGAAATGAAAACAAACCAACAGTTACAGATAATAAGTTATAATTCATGCAGTACGATCCGGTTAAAAGAAGTTTGGGCAACGTTTTTAAACGAACTCCTTCATTAAGAATATTATTTTATAAAATGCTGGACCTGCTCCTGCTCAGGTCTTGGCATATTCATAAAGAATTAAAAATTTGGGCGAAAGGTAAACGCGAAAGCGAACAACATATTTTAGATGCAGGCTCAGGGTTCGGTCAATATTCTTATTACCTGAATTCCATGAGTAGCAAATGGAAGTTTTTAGGTGTTGATGTAAAAGAAGAACAAATTGCCGATTGCAATCAGTTTTTTAAACAAATTGGCAGAAATAATATCCGTTTTCAGGTTAAAGATTTAACTACATTTACCATTCCTGAACATTTTGATTTGGTAGTTTGTGTGGATGTAATGGAACATGTGCTGGAAGATGTACAGGTATTTAAAAATTATCACACCTCAATGAAACCAGGTGCTATGTTACTCATCTCCACTCCCTCCGATCAAGGTGGCTCAGATGTTTCCGGCGATGGTGATGCTTCATTTATCGAAGAACATGTGCGCGACGGATATAACATCAACGACATTCAGGATAAATTAAAATTGGCCGGTTTCAGCAAAACCGAAGCTTATTATGCTTATGGAAATCCGGGTAATATTTCATGGCGACTTTCCATGAAATATCCTTTGCAGCTGCTGAATGTTTCTAAGCTATTTTTTATCCTTATTCCATTTTATTACCTCATCACTTTTCCGTTCTGTTTAATTTTAAATAAAATGGATGTAAACGGCAAACACGCTACCGGAACAGGATTAATTGTAAAAGCCTGGAAATAATGTTGACTTATTGTAACTTTTACAATAAGTAGTTACAACAAGCGATAAGTTGCGGTAATTTGTTCCGGTGTAATAACCTCAAACTTGTTATCGCGAATAAACTGCAGTATATTTTTGTAAGTAGTTATCCAACCGGTATCTGCATAATCAAAGAAATAATTATTGTGCCATAAAACGGAAATCAATGCGTTGGTTTTGTTATTCTCCAAAAACTGCATAATGGTATTTGATGCTTGTAACGCATTTTGACCATTGTAATATTTCAGTGTAGTATCCATAACATTTAATGGCACTTCAATAAATGCATAAGGAGATTTAGTGGTAAAATTAAACGGCTGTATAGGTAAGCCATAACTATTTCTAAATCCAATACTTTCCGGGAAACCCATGGTGCAGTCTATTTGCACTCCGGCATTTTGTAAAGCTTCAAATGTTGTGGGTAATTCGGTGAGCAGATAATGGTTGCGGTTGATGAGGATACCGGATGTATTTAAACGTTTCAGTTCATTTTCAAATGTATCTTTCCCTGCACTTTTATGTAATCCATTCGCCCAACCCCGAGCGGTAATTTCGTTTACTACCCGTTGAATTTTGTGTTCCTTAAAATTATAATCTGCATTATGAATATTTCTTGTGCCCTTGCCCTGATTAACCAACCAAAAAAATGTGGACCTAACATCAAATTCATCCTCAATATCCATTATTTTATTCAGCAGCAGATAATCCGGTGTTTTAATATAATGGTTAAACAAAAGCTGCATCAAAGTGCCAATACGCATTTTTTTAATCAAATGTGCATAGTTATCACCAAACGCACCGTAAACAGAATCGATATCATGCGATAGGAAAAATGCAGCTGGCCTTTCTTTTTTTGAAATAATTGCCTGCAATTTCGGCATGGATAAATACAATTGGTCAAAATAATCTGCAACCAGGTTTTGCCGGTGAATACCATAATGATGTTGAACACTGATTTCAAATGGAAATCGGTTATACTTATCAGGATAATAATCCGCATACTCCTGCATATAACTCAGTAAATAAAAACAGGAGCTTAAATAATCCGGTTTGTTGGATGCAGTATAATGTAATGGAGAAGTTCTGAAATACGCTTTAAATTGTTTATCGCCACTTTCATAAGTATTTCTAAAAAAATGGGAAACCTGAATATCACCTAATCCATGCTCGGCAACATAAATATCATAATTTTCTGTAACCACTTCCACATTAAATCCGATATACTGACCGAACACCTTTAGTGTCCAGGTGTATTCAGCCAACAATGCGGAATCTATGCGGAATTTTATAGTTGGATGCAAGTGATATATTTATGGCTAAATTATAAAAATAAAAAAACAGTGTTGCCATTGAGTAGACTTAAATGAACAACACTGTCGCACTATCATGTGAAGTTTTGGAATGAATGGTAATTCACCCGAAATTTAAATATCAAATTTAATTCCCTGCGCCAATGGCAAATTAGTGGAATAATTAATCGTATTCGTTTGTCTGCGCATATAAGCTTTCCATGCATCAGAGCCACTTTCGCGACCACCACCGGTTTCTTTTTCACCACCAAATGCACCGCCAATTTCTGCACCGCTGGTACCAATATTTACGTTCGCAATACCACAATCACTACCGGCCTGCGATAAAAAATATTCTGTTTCCTGAATATTATTCGACATAATTGCAGATGACAATCCCTGAGGCACATCATTGTGTTTTGCAACTGCTTCCTGTATCGTTTTATATTTCATTACATATAAAATCGGCGCAAATGTTTCATGCTGCACAATTTCAAAACTATTATCAGCTTCAATAATACAAGGTTTTACATAACATCCGCTTTCATATCCTTCGCCGGTGCAAACTCCCCCTTCAACAAGTACTTTTCCACCTTCAGCAATTGCTTTTTCAATCGCGGCATTATAATCGTCAACTGCTTTGGTATCAATCAGCGGACCAACATGATTATTTTCATCTAAAGGATTTCCGATGCGTAACTGCGCATAAGTTTTTTTCAAACGTGCAATTACATCATCATAAACTTTTTCATGAATAATTAATCTGCGTGTAGTTGTGCAACGTTGTCCCGCTGTTCCCACTGCACCAAAAACTGCAGCACGAATGGCAATATCCATATTTGCATGTTCCGAAATTATAATGGCATTATTACCACCTAATTCCTGAATTACGCGACCTAATCTTTCGCCAACAATTGCACCAACACGTTTTCCAACGCGCGTGCTGCCGGTTACCGATAATAATGGAACACGTTTATCTTTTGCCAACTCCTCACCAATCGAACTATGTGAAACCATCAAACTGGAAACACCTTCAGGAACATTGTTAGCTTTAAATACCTCAGCAATAATTTTATGTGTAGCAATTGCACTCAGTGGCACTTTTGAACTTGGTTTCCAAATACAAACATCTCCGCAAACAAAAGCCAGGGCTGCATTCCAGCTCCAAACGGCAACCGGAAAATTAAAGGCAGAAATAATGCCCACAATACCGAGCGGATGCCATTGTTCATACATGCGGTGCAATGGGCGCTCACTATGCATCGTTAAACCGTATAACTGACGACTTAAACCCACAGCAAAATCGCAGATATCAATCATTTCCTGCACTTCACCCAAACCTTCCTGGTAACTTTTTCCCATTTCATAACTCACCAGTTTGCCGAGATCCTGTTTATGTGCACGCAATTTTTCGCCGATCTGACGCACCACCTCACCCCGTTTTGGAGCCGGCCACATGCGCCATTCTAAAAATGCTGCCTGCGCAGTCTGTATAATATGCTCATATTCTTCACGTGAAGCCGATGAACACGCAGCTATCAAAGCCCCGTCAACCGGCGAATAACTTTCTACCGCATTCCCATCCCCTTTTAGCCATTTTAACCCGGTGCTAACCCCCGAATTCATTGATTCTACGCCTAAAGCCTTCAATTCGGCCGCTATCTGATGTTGTTTTGTTAAAGTTTCCATTCTAATCTTTAAAATTAAGGTGCAAAGTTACGTCGAATTAACCTAAAAAACAGGTTTCCGGTTCCGCAATCTTGCCTTAAAAAGCTACAATCCGGTAAAATAGCATTTTAAAAATTTGGAGCATCAACATCCCCCACGCCATTACATTTTGCACCGGCCTTCCATTACAAGTCCTCGCCCTTCGTTCCTCAGGCCTGCGGGCTTT
>DAORKJ010000139.1:0-1122 GCA_035439505.1 Chitinophagales bacterium | reverse complement strand
CAGTCCGGGCTAGGAGAAACTGAATCCTTTCTATCACAAAACTGAATGTAAATCAACGTAGCAGCAAGACCGATTTCGCCGTTGGGTTAACAAAATTAAAGTCTAATGTTAATTTATTATCAATTTAACATTCGATTAATATAACTGAGAGAACTTTATATCAAATTTAAAAACAATGATGAATCAACAAGAAAAACAACTCTGGGACCGAATCAATTCGTTTCGGTTTGATGAACCCGGAACCGTATTAACCTTTGAAAAAAGGCTTGCTAGAGAAAATGGATGGAGTTTGAGCTACACACAAGATGTAATTGAAGAATACAAAAAGTTTATTTTCCTATGCTGCATTTCTGATAGTCCGATTACCCCAAGCGACCAGGTGGACCAGGCATGGCACTTACACATGATTTATACGAAGTCATATTGGATAAATTTCTGTAAAGACACACTCCAAATGGAAATACATCACAACCCAACAAAAGGAGGAAGTTCAGAGCAAACAAAATTTAAAGATTTATATGCACATACCTTTTTATTATATCACGAAAAATTTGAAACCCCGCCCCAAAAAACATTTGGTTAAATTCAGAAAAAAGGTTTAGTGAAATTCACTTTCAAAGAATAAATACGAAAGCATACTGGATGATAAAAAAACCAACTAAACCAAAAATGGCGCTCACATTTATAATACTCATATTGTTTGCAGGATTACTCAATATCCAATCTGAAAATTCAGACCTGTTTGGGTTTATTGCAA
Source organism: Chitinophagales bacterium (assembly GCA_035439505.1). Lineage (GTDB taxonomy): Bacteria > Bacteroidota > Bacteroidia > Chitinophagales > BACL12 > UBA7236. The sequence continues at coordinate 365 of DAORKJ010000139.1, read as the reverse complement.
TCATTACCATAATTGTAGGCGTAATTGTTTATGCTGCTTCTAAAAGTAAAGGTGGTGGAAATGGAAATGGATGCTCAGGTGGAATTACAGGTTTCAGCGCATCAAATCATCACGGTGGTGATAGTGGTGGCGACAGTGGATGTTCAGGTTGCGGTGGATGTGGTGGTGGTGGCGATTAATACCATTAATTATTTTTATTCCCAATTTAGCTGTATATAACAATTTTATGCAACAACGTAATCCGCAAATTGATCAAATTATCATAAAAGCAAATCCTTTTGCACAACCAATATTGATTCACTTTCGGGAATTAGTGCATGCCGTTTGCCTTGAGATAGAAGAAAAAATAAAATGGGAATGCCATT
>DAORKJ010000138.1:0-8165 GCA_035439505.1 Chitinophagales bacterium | reverse complement strand
ATCTCTTCCAAATTGGCTTCGAGATCATTAGCGTTTTGTGATTTAATGTTATTTAATTGCAGTATGGCAAATGTTAGCATTTGGCCCACATCGTCATGTAAATCCCTTGCCACTTCGTTTAAAATGTTTTCTGTTACTTCCAAGCGTGTATTAATAAGCTCTTTGTCGAAATTATTTTTGGTTTCTGCAAGAATTGCATTATGCTTGAGTTGACGATTTCTTGCTGCAAGCAATAAACTAATTATTAATCCACCAAGTAAAAAAAGCAGACCCGTTGTGCTAATGACTATTATTATATTTTCGTAAGTTTCTTTGTCCATATTAAACCGGCAATAATTAATGCGTACCAACAACAATAAGCGATATCGTTTAATATAAAAATTTTATCTGCAAGCTCCTGATTGTTTTCATTTAAACTATTTATTATACTTAAAACCGGGATGCTTGTAGAAATGCTTATAAACGAAGCAATAGAAAACCAAAAACTAAATTGTTTAATCGGGACTATATTGATATCATCGATTGTATATTTCATGTGTAAATAGGCAAAAATTACCGCAGCAACATGGGCTGGAATTAAGGTAAACGTGCAAAATATATGTGAACCTTGGCCAAATAATATATTTATTACATGTGTAATTGTGAATATGATAATAACACCATTTATTATACGTTTTATTTTGGAAGACCGAAAAAATGATTTGAAGACAAAAAAATACAATAATAATTCCAACAATAACACCCAATTATAAAACCAAATGTTTTCATCACTCTTGGCATATTTTGTTATACATGAAGCAATGATATCAAAAATGTAATATACAGTTGGTATAGTTAAAATAATAAGATCTTTGCGGGCAATTTTTTTTAGAAACAACAGGGATACACTTAACGTTATTAAGCCAAATAAAATTGAAGGTGCGTTTATGTGTGTGTTAAAAAGAAACTTTCCAAGGTTCTCCATAATCCATATTATACTACCAAAGTTAATTGAAAGATATCACTTTACTTCCCAAATGTCTTTACCTTTTATTTTTGTTCCATCGCAACGTGGAGGACAAGGTTTTCCAATTTCTATTAATGCACCTTTATAATCTTCGGCTTTATTTGAATTGCTAACTGGTTTTCCTTTAATATGTAACTCCATAATGCTTGTCCAGCCTTTGTAATCATTATATTTGGCACCGGTAAATATTTCATCGGTAAAACAATCAATAATGAACCTGTCAGACTGTTTATTGATGTAGCCATGAACAAAAGATACATATGCTTCGTCCATGTCACGTTGGTTTAAATCATAAAACCCATTATTTTGTAAATACAACTTAAATTCTTTAAAAGGATAAAATCTTCCGACTTTATAAGTGCTGTCTTTTTGGCTGCCACCTTCAATTGTTACATAATTTACATAGTTTTTAATAAATAAAATCGTTTGCATTTTGTCAATTGTATCTAAACGGGTTATGCTGTCTGTTGTCCTATAATCAACTTTATCCAGTAGGGTATATTTATTTTCTAAAGAGGAATCACTTTCGTGACAAACAGATATCACATATGCTAATTTTTTATCAATTAATACAGAATATAATTGAAAGCCAAATTTCATGGGATCATTTTTCTTCGTATCTATAAAAGTAATAAGATCAACAACTTTGATTTCTGGTTCAACAAAAATTAAATTTCTCATAGGCGTTTTATGTGCTATAAATTTCCTTCCATGCGCTCTTAAGGTATCTGCGAATTGCCTGGTAATTGGTGCTGCCAGTAAATTATTTAGAAATGCATTAAAATCTATAATGTTATAGGTGTTTTCACAATCGAAATTTGTTTTATAAGAATCTTCTAATTTTTTCATAGCCGCAATTCGTTCAGCATCTTCAGCTGATTTTAATTGGGCAGTCTGTTTGAGCCAGCTATATGTGCCTAAAACTGAAAGAGCAACTATAATAAGTGCAATAAGGATAAATGTAATTCTATTTTTCATTGTGTCATGTTTAGTAGTTCAAAACCAAAACTAGTTAAATAAGCACCAAAAGTTAGGGTGTTTTAAACCCCGTATTTATACCCCTTTAATAACTTAAAAATACCCTTGTATTAACTAATTAATTGCATTCAATTTGCAGAATAAAATCGCCTCTTACCGGGCTTATTTGTATTTTATTTCACAAATTAAAATTATTAATATGCACAAAGAAAACATTGTCTATTTTTCACCGCAAGGAAGTGTTGTTACACTAATACTTAAACCGTTTTACGCAACAAACGGTGCTTATGATATTTATATCACAAATGGGACACAAATGCAAAAAATCGGAAAAGGGTCGTTTTCTGATGGTATAGAAGATGTATTTATTTTACCTATAGTGCCAGCACAACTTAGCTCATGGGTTGTTGTTATAGCGGGAGCATTTGCATCTGCTTACGGACACTCTCAAATATTAGTGCACTATACTTTTTATCAAAACGGGGTTGCGCTTTCCGAACAAATAACCATAGAACATATTGGTTCCTCATTGGCTACGCAAAACGATGTTTATTTCAAAAAAATTTAATGCAATAACATGAAAAATTATTTAATATTTTTTTTACTCGTTGGATTGGTGCATTCAAATAGTAAAGGACAAGTAGGGGATCCATTATTAAAGGACACTTTATTAAAGGCTACCCAATATTCAATTCCTAGTTCCGGTGCCTTTACGTTATTGGGTGTTAACCCTGAAAATGTATCCACACCGGGCTTTAGCCGGGATTTTAAAATTGATTATTTTTTTCAGGATGCTCAACTCAATCCAAATATTGCACTACAATGTCAACCTTTCTGGCTACTTTTTTACAAAAACAAAACAATAGATAGTTGGAGTGATGCGAATTTCCTTCATTCTATTGTGGCAAACACTGAATTTTCATTCGGATCTACCGAAAACCAAACAAAAGGTAACCAATTTGCCTATTCATTTAAGACAACAATTGGATACAACCCATTAACCGATACCAGCTTTTCCAAAGGTTATGAAACAGTGTTAGGTGCAGTTGCAAGTAGCATCAATCAATTAAATATGAATTTAACAATGGAGAAAATAGCTATTAAATTTAAACAAGATTCGCTGGAGAATGAGGCTTTTAATTTGAAAACCGAATTATCTAATTTATCAAATTATCAAACACTTGAAAAAAATAAATTAATTAGTGAAATTAACACTATCAATGCACAAATAGCAGAAATGACATCCCGGGTGTTTATTATCAATTCGACGATCGAGGATAATTTAAACAACGAAAATAAAAAACTGGAAGAAAATGCAAAAAAGTACGTATCCAACTATATGGAGACCAAAAAATCGAAATTTAGAATGGATATAGGCTTTGGGCAAGTGTTCCAATATAAAGATACTTTAGTAACGGAATTAAACCCGCTAATTACCGGTTTTGGCATTTGGATTAATCCGGGGTTTGGATTTTGTTTAGATAAAAACAAATCCAGTTGCAACAATTCTTTACTTTTTGCCGCAATAGGAAAGTTGACCGTTATAGACACCATTACTGAAATAACTTCAGGATTTAATATTCGGTATGTAGGGGGAAAAACGGATGTTTTTACTGAATACTCGCCGGTTTTTACCGGTCAGCAATTAACTGCGAATCGAATTTCGTTTGGCGGAGGTTATGAATTAGACAATCAAAAGTATTTACAGATTGGGTTCCTGATGGACTTTGATCAAAAATTTAAGCTCACCAAAATACAACCAACTTTTATGGTAAACCTTGAACTTGGAAGGGATGTTTTTAAAACAAAATAATAATATTGAAATAATAACGATAACCGTGAACCCTATTTACACTTCAGTTATCCTACCCATTATAGGATTATTTATTGGGCTTTTGGTGCTTTTCGGCATTAATAAGTATTCTTCATTTTATGTTAACAAGGGAGAAGTAATTCTGTTAGCAGCCGTGCCTAAAACAGAAGTAAAGGATACGTTAACACAGCAATTATATACTTATGACACCACCAGTGTTTGGGTATATAATGACAGCAATTATGTGAAATTAAAAACACCAAAACAAATCAAAGGACTTCGTGCTACTTATTCGAGTGACGTAGAATTTTTTCGCGACTACCCATCATTTATGTTATGGTGTTTATTTATTTTAATACAATTTGCTGTTTGGATGTTTATTATTTGTGCATTACCAATGGGCTTACACCATTTAAAAGTAGAAAACAAATTCAAGTTATTTAAAACAGGGCTTTTTGTTTCGCTTCTGTTTTTTATCGTATTTCTGGTTTTACAAACGCGTACATTTTATGACTCAGAGCCAATAAGGAGCGACGTGTTTACATCAAATTTGGACAACAAAATATTATTTGCAACTATAATTGGCTCAATAGCCGGAGCGGTTTGTTTTGCGGTTATGTTTACCGCAGTCGGTATTTTAAAAGAAAATACAGCCAAAGATCAAACTATCGAAGCTCAAGCGATTAAACTTTTTAACTATAGTTTATCGGCAGCATCGTTAATTTTGAGTTTAATGGTGTTTAGTATGTCATCACTACATACCGCTTATATTGATTTATTATCCCGTTATTATGTAAAAATAAATTTGAACTATGATATCGTTTATGCTTATGGTTTATTATATACACTGATTTTATTAATTTTTTATGTGCCTCTAAAATTGGTTTCAAATAACTACATTTATTTTACAGATGTAAATCAACAGCAAACACCAGCCGTGAATGTTGTACCGGATTTGCAACCTAATTTGGTAGCACCACAACCGGTTCCTCAAAATGTGGTGGGAATTGTTAAAGGGCCTAATAATTTAAAAGCATTTGGAGATTTTATAAAAGGGCTAACAGTTTCTTTATCTCCTTTTATTGCGAGTGTAATTGGTAATTTATTGGACAAAGTGTTTGGATGATTGTTTTATAGTGTTTCAATTTGATTATTGATTAGAACTTGTTGAAGGCCACGTTTTGTTTTGATAAACTCGTTATTTAGCAACTTATATTTATTGATTAATATATTCAATTTTCTAATTTGTTTTTTAGTTTCTTTTTAAAAATATATTTATTACTAAACCGATAGCACCCTAATTCGAATAATTAATTATTAGCCAAGAAGCGTTCTAATTAAATGTGCTACGCCTTAGCGTTGAGAGCTATTAGAGTGCCTCTACACAATTCTGCATAACTATGTAGCACGAACCGGGCACTTAAAGTCAACCTATTTGCAATTTATGAGTTGGATTATTGGCTGGAATTAAAACAGCCTCAAATTGCTTTAATTAGTCCTGATGTTTGTGCCAATTTGTTCAACATCCTTTTAATCTTATAACAATTACGGCTAGTAGGCCCCGCTTTTTATTAAGGTTATTATTCCCTTATCACTTATTGATTATTTCAATGCACAAATCACGAAAAAACAGTGAATTAACCCCAAATCACATATATTTATATTTCATTCGCTAAAAAGATACATATGAAGTTGCTTGCAATCGCGTTTACCTTATTTTTCTTCGTAATAACAGAAACTAATGCACAAACCCCACCTCCCACAACCTTATTAGAAAGCAACCAAATTGATGGTAATTATGGTTGGTATATTTCTAATGCAGGCGATATTAATGCAGATGGTTTTGATGATGTTGTTGTTGGCGCTGATTGGTATGATAATGGCCAATCGAATGAAGGTGCTGTGTTTGTCCACATGGGCTCTGCAACTGGCTTGGAAACTACACCGGCGGCTATATTAGAAAGTAATCAGGTTGAAGCCAATATGGGTCGCTCGGTTTCAAGAGCAGGAGATGTAAATAATGATGGATACGATGATATCATAGTAAGTGCTTGGCTTTATGATCCCGGTGTTACCAATGCTGGACGCGTTTATATTTACCACGGTTCGGCATCCGGAATAAATACAACGCCGGCAAAAACAATAGACGGCAACCAATTTGGAGCTAATTTCGGTAATTGTGTGTCGGCTGCCGGCGATGTAAATAATGATGGTTACGACGATGTGGTTGTAGGTGCGTGGTTATATGATGCAGGGCAAACTGATGAAGGAAGGGTATATGTTTTTCTTGGCTCATCAACCGGTATTACAACACCTGCTGTGGTTGTTTTAGAAGGGAATCAAGAGTTTGCACACTTTGGCAATTCTGCAGCCGGTGCAGGTGATGTAAATGCAGATGGTTATGATGATATTGTGGTTGCTGCCGATAGATTCGATGGCGGATTATCAAACGAGGGTAAAGTATTGGTTTATCATGGCACTGCAACCGGGATAAATCCAATCCCGGCAAAAGAAATGGAGGGCAATCTGGATAATGCAAATTTTGGTTCAGAAGTTGCCTCAGCCGGTGATGTAAATAACGATGGTTTTGATGATATTATCGTAGGCGCACACAAATATGAAGATGGCATGGCAGACGAAGGTGCTGCATTCATTTTTCATGGTTCCGCCACGGGCATTATTACGACTCCGGTGACAATGCTGCAAAACAATGATGTATTAGCTTATTTCGGGATAGCGGTGCGCGGGGCCGGCGATTTTAATCAGGATGGTTATGATGACGTAATGGTAGGAAGCATTTTGTTTGAAAACGGATCTGCGGCAGAAGGCAGCGCCTATTTATATAAAGGCTCCGCTTCCGGAATCAAAACAACACCTTATTTAACTATTGAAGGCAATTAGTCTGAAGTCAATATGGGCCGCTCCGTTTCCGGTGCAGGCGATGTAAATAACGATGGTTTTCCTGATGTTATGGCATCTGCCAATTTTTATGATAATGGTCAATTAAATGAAGGTGTGGTATATGTATATCACATGTGTGCCGACTCATTATATGCTGATTTAGACGGAGATGGTTTTGGTGATCCATTCAATCTCGTAAACATTTGTAACGATACAATTAATTTAGTTGAAGATAATACCGATTGTGATGATACAAATGCATCTATTTATCCCGGAGCAATTGAAATTTGTAATAGTTTAGACGATGACTGCAATACGCTTATAGACGAAGGATTAATATTTGAAATATATTATGTTGATGCGGATGCAGATTTTTTTGGCGATATAAATGATGCCGGAACTAGTGCGTGTTTACCAATAGCTGGTACTGTTCAAAACAATACCGATTGTGATGATGCTAATGGTGATATTAATAGTGCTGAAACTGAAATATGTAATCTGATTGATGATAACTGCGATGGGTTTATTGATGAAGGTTTTGATGTATTTATTACAACAACCGCATTAACGGGCACAACTTTTTGTCAGGGAGGAAGTGTTGTGCTGGAGGCATCGCATAATGGTATTGCGCTGCAATGGAAAAAAAATGGTGCCATTATTCCGGGGGCTACATCAACCACATATACAGCTACTAAAACAGGAACTTATACTTGTGAAGCATCAAACTTATGTAATACCGCTTTATCGACAGGCATAGTTGTAACTGCTAATAAAAACCCTAACGCAAACATAACTGCAGGTGGACCTACAACATTTTGTCCTGGTGATAACGTAAATTTAAATGTTACACCGGTAGGAGGAAGTGCCTATCAATGGTATAAAGGCCCAACGCCAATCGCAGGTGCAACATCATTAACTTATACTGCTACTACGTCGGGAAACTATAAATGTCGTGTAACCAAAATTGCAACAGGATGTTATAAAAATTCAAACACGATAGCAGTTAATGTTATGTGTAAAGAATTAGTTGTTTCAACACAAATTGACTTTACCATTTTTCCAAATCCCGCAACTCAAGATATTACTATTACTACACAAGATGTTTCTGCAAAATCAATTTATATTATAGATGCTGTCGGGCAGGTAGTTCAAACAATTTTAACTGAACAAACTATGATTAATATTGATATTCAACCCTATGCCAATGGCGTATATTTTATTAAAATAAACAGCGAAACCGGCAGCATTACGAAATCATTTGTGAAAGAATAATTTTTAAAATAAAAAACTATATACTAAATCATCAAAAGTATATTACCTGCAAATTAACAATTTGATAAAACGGCGTTAATAATCAAGGTAGTCATTATGTATTTCAACCAACTGAATGTGGTGAATCCGAATTTTCAGTAAAAAATCCGTATTTTTCCACCACAAATTATCATGAAAAGCATACTAACAGCCATT
>DAORKJ010000137.1:0-8195 GCA_035439505.1 Chitinophagales bacterium | reverse complement strand
ACTTTTGCAACCAACAGCCATTTTTATACAACAAATTTTAGGCATAAGTAATCCGTTGACGGGTTTAGCCACTTTTCAAACCTTGATGAATTTTGGCAGTATTATTTTGTTTTTACCGTTTTTGAAGATGTTTAGCCGGTGGTTAGAAAAAACATTTAACAAAGATGACCGGAAACTAACCCTATATATACAACCCCATCAACCGATTATTGCTGAATCTTCGGTAGAATTATTACAATCAGAAACCTGGTTTTTTATTAATCAATGTAAAATTTTTGCGGCCCATCAGTTTAATATTGAAGAAAAAACATTACATATTCCGGATGCGTTTTTGCGGCACCATGAGCAGCATGATTTAAACAGAAAATCGGTGGATGTCTGGTATCAATTTTTGAAGGAACATTACGGTGAAATTCAATCGTATTATATACAGGTAAAAATGCATGAATTAACTGCTATACAAGTAAAAGAATTAGACCAGTTAATGGCGGCTTCAAGAAGTGGTATGCATGCCGTAAAGTGTATTCATGATGTATCGCATGATTTACGTGAATTACGCAATTCGGCACATGAGGCGAAGTATAATTTTTTGTTGCACATGAATAAAAATCAAACGGAATTTTATAACCAACTGTATTTCGATAATACAACGTTGCAAGATGCAGAAGTGGTGTATGATAAATTGGTGGAATATTTAAAAGGAGTGCAGCTTGCGTATAATTTTAACTTGCAAATGATTTATACATTATCGGCAAATAGTAGCTTATCAGATGTAGAAATTGCAACGCTGATGAATTTTAACAGAGAAATATTTACAGGAAATAAATCATTAATCATGAGTTGGAAAAATTATTTATTGCCAACAGATTTATCTGCCAAATTCAGTGATTTACCGACTTATATGGCATAAATATTTTTAGTCCGCAACTGCTGGAACAGCCGAAACCACGGAGAACCACAGAGAAAATACACACAGAGCTCACGGAGAATTTTTTCGTAAGTTTAAATTAAGCGCTATGGTTGCGCATTAAAAATAAAATAAAAACTATTTTATTAACCCCTCTGTATTTTTTCTTTTGGCTGTTTCTTTGAAATCCCAATAGCTATCGGGATTGTGGTTTTGGCTGTTTGTAAACGAATATGTTTTTATTTAATGCGCACCTGCTTCACCGGTAGCAACACCTTGTGATTTTAATATTTTGGAAACAGCGATGGCAAACCATGCTAAATATCCAAAACATAAAACAGTTACCCAATACGAAGGATGTATACCAATTATATCTGCAAGTTTTCCTTGAATTGGTGGAATAATACCTCCACCTAAAATCATCATAATTAAAAATGCAGAACCTTGTGAAGTATATTTTCCTAAACCCGCAACTGATAATGCAAAAATGTTCGGCCACATTATACTGCAAAATAATCCACCACTTAAAAATGCAAATACCGCAATGGTACCCGTTGTCATAATGCCAATTAGCATGGCTAAAACACCAAGTGCTGAAAAAATAAATAACGTTCTTGCAGGTTTATCTTTACCATAAAAAAATGCTGCTATTTGTATAGCAATACAAACAATATAACCGTATAAAGGACGCATGTCGTGGTTCGCTAATGAGTTAACTCCGATGATAACACCAAAAGCAATAATCGGCACCAAAATCATTAATAATTTTTTCTGCATACCCGACACCGAAAATGCTGCAATGGAACCGGCCCAGCGACCAATCATTAAACTTCCCCAATACATTGAAATATAAGGAGCAATTTCTGCTGCTTGTAATCCACCAAATGAAGGTTGTTTTAATAATTCAGACAAATTACTTTGGATAGTAACTTCAACACCAACATAGGTGAAAATGCCAATCATACCTAATACTAATTGAGGATAATGTAAAGCTCCCCAGCCTTCCTGTTTTTTTGCTGCGCGGGATTTTGCAAATAATAATCCGCCAACAACTACAACTAATGCACTGCCTAATAAAACCATACGTTTGTTTTCAATAGGTGCATTGAGTTTTGATATCGCTTCGTTTTTAGCTGCTAAAGCAACAGTGTCATTTGCATCAATTGCTGCTAATTCGGTGCGCATTGTTTCTACCTGACGAGCTTCTGTTGTTGTGTAGCTACTAAATACAACAGTAAAAACGATGGCCAATGCAGCTGTTATGCCTATTAAAGTTGTAAGTGCATGATTTGCTGGTTCTACATGCGCATCTAGTTTGCCATCTGGAACTTTTTTCGACATAAAAAACATGAGTGCGCACACAACAAATAACGCCCCGATACCACAATATAGTAAAGTAATTGAATCGAGTTCCAATGAATTAATCATGTCGTCGGTAACTGCAACCGAACCGAATAATGCCAAACCAACAACGATAGGACCAATAGTAGTTCCAAATGAATTCACTGCACCACCTAAAGTAATACGGGTATTTCCTGTAGCAGGGTCACCCAAAGTGATGGCAAATGGTTGGGCAGCAGTTTGCTGTAACGAAAATCCCAATGCAACGATAAATAAACTCACTAAAATCCCGGAAAATCCGCCAAAGTTAACGGCAGCTATCATAGCTAAGGAGCCTAAAAATGAAAACAACAAACCATATACGATACTGCGTTTATATCCCCAGCCGGAAACCAAATCGCTTTTGCGTAAAACACTTACTAAAAATAAAAACAGCGCCCCTAAATAGTAAGCACCATAAAAAGCAAAATCGATAAGCTGTGACTGAAACTGGTCTAAATGGAAGTAATTTTTACAAAACGGAATAAACACCCCGTTCCCGGAAGCTATGAACCCCCAGAAAAAGAATACCGTAACAAGCGTTGAAAGTGCGCTGTAATTGGTTTTAATTGTTTGTTGTGTCATAATAGTAAGTGTTTTGCGGTAATGCCTGAATGGCTTATCCTATGCAAATAAGTAAATAATTTGGCATATCACCAAACAATGAGGGGGTACTTATTGAAAAAATTACAATAAGTATCAAACAATAGGATTTTCGAGGGTTATGGACTTTTTATAACTTGGTCCAGACAGTTTTGCTGCTTAAAAAATCCGGGCGCTGCATCGATAATTTGACTTGTTCCCTAAATGCTTCTGTGGAAACAACCGCATCGGTACCCCCATCCAATAATGAGATATCGTAAGTAACTAAATTATCTCCTTCTATTTTATATGCATAATGGTAATAGGTGCCATTGGCGTCGGCGGCATTCTGGAAATAAACAAATTGCATATCATTGATTTCTGTAAACCAACCATTAAAGTCATCTACTTCTTCCATGTACATTGGTCCTCGTTCTAAGACTGTAACTTTTATTGAATGGTCATCTTTTTTTTCTATCTGTACACTTAAAATTTCTTTATCATCACCAGGCTCCTGTCCCCATTTACCTAAAATGGTTTTATCAATTTTTTCAGTACCGGGTGTGCCCAGCGGATAAGTAATTCCTACAGGGCATCCGGTAATTAATAATACCATTGGTGCAATGCATATAACAAATAACAGCTTTTTCATATCGTGGTGTTTATTAAACAAAGGTACATTTTTAAGCACATTTAGTTCACTTAATGATCCTTAAAATTAACCTAGATGCGTCGGAAAGAAAAGGTCGGAATTGGTGCACGACAGTTTTAGACAGACATAGCAGTCAAAGGTTGGGAACTCAAATGTAAGGAAAGGCAATTGGTCATTATTTAGAATTGCTAAAAAGAACACTCAAATTTGTTGTTTTATTGAAATAATGATACATTCGCTACTAATTAGGTTCCAAACCTACCCAAAACATACACCATATCCTCCCGGTTACCCAACGAGTGTTAGGTTGTAAGTCATGGTAAGTTTGTAGCAAGCACAACAATGTTGGTTGGTATTTTAACATTCAAAACCATTACCTTGTGTGCGAATTAATTGAGTACAACTAATCATTATACATTCAACTAACAACAAAAACACGCTAAATGAAAATCTAAAGATTAATTCTGTTTTCCACAGTTTTGTAAAAACGAGTTGGAATGTCGGCTGTAACCCTTGATTTTGGTAGGTTGATGTTAAAAAGTTGAATGGCTCGTTTTTAATTTGGGTTGTGTTTACAAGGCAAAGTACAAATAAAAGTGGAAGCATCAGAATTAAGGTGGTAGCCACCAGTAGTTATAAAGATAGGATTATAAGAACCATTGGAAGCCACTGCTATGCTGACTATGTGAAGGTTTTGCGGAATCAAAGTTTAGATTTTGTAGACCAATATAAGCACATACGAACGCTCAAATTTATTCATTCTGAGGATGCTTCTTTTTTTTCGAAAGTAAAACAGGGATTAAAGCAGGTCGAAACGATTGTGCGGGCTTTAATCCTAGGTAAATTATTTGACCAAATTGGATTTAATATCATTGAAGAAGAACTTTTCTGACACTTGGTAATAAGCCGATTGGTTTTTCCATTAGGTAAATTAACAACACGAATATTTACTGCAGTATAAATCGCTGCATATTGAAGCAGAGCAGCTATATCAATTCTTTGAAAAGCTGTATTTTAAATACAAGGATATTGTTAAAAATACAAGTTATACGCACAAGTTAAATATACAGACGTGTGAAATGAGTATTGTATTTTACGACGTAACTAAAATGTATCTTGAAACCAATGATGAAGATGACTTGAGAAGGTCCGGTTTTTCGAAGGAGGGCAAACATCAAAACCCCCAAATCGTTTTGGGGTACTAGTAAGTCTAAACGGCTATCCATTAGCATATGAAGTGTTTGAGGGTAATAAATTTGAAGGTCAAACAATGCTTCCTGTCATAGGAAAATTTAAACAACGTTATCAATTAGAGAAACTTGTTATTGTTGCCAACGCAGGTTTGCTATCTAAGCATAATATTGAAGAATTATTAAGTAAACGATATGAATTTATTTTAGGTGGGAGAATCAAAAGTGAACGAAGGGAGCTAAAGCAAAAAATATTGTCGAATGTGTTTAGTGATGGGGAAAGCATTGTGAGAGGTAGTGATGAGCATACTGAATTAATTGTTAGTTATGCTAGTTTGAGGTCAACAAAAGACGAGCAAAATAGATCCCGTTGATTATAAAAATTAGAGGCGTCATTAAGAAATGGGAAATTAGGTAAACAACATATCAATAACCGTGGATGCAATAAATACCTGAGGATGGTGGGTGATATCCAAATTAATATTGATTACGATAAATTTAAGGTCGATGCACGATGGGATGGATTAAAAGGATATATAGCCTACTGTAAAATGAATAAAGACCTAATCATTGAAAACTATAAGCATTTATGGCAAATAGAAAACGCCTTCTAAATATCCAAAACATATTTACGCATCCGCCCGGTGTATCACAGGTTAGAACAGCGAATTGAAGTGCACGTCTGCATAGCATTCTGCTCTTATAAATTGTATTAAGAATTGTAACGACAATTAATGTTTGGTAGAACCAAGATCAGTGTCGAAAAAGCAATAGATCTAATAAAAACTATTTACCAAATATCAATCGTATTTCATGAATAGACACAACCAAGCAAATTCATATTTGCATCGCAGCATGAACAAATTCTCCTACTTAAGGCTTTTGAAAATGAAATATAAATCCGACTGGCTCGTTGCGATAAAAAGAAGGGTAATTAACTTTTTTCTTCAATTCCCGACCTCTTCAATGATGCACTCAGCTAATTTTTTTACATCTTTGTCCTTTTTTGAATTGAAAGGGGTGTCATATGTTCCCTCAGATGTGAATAATCTATATTTTTCAATTTCCTTGGATTTAAAATTTTCCATTTGAGTTGCACTTAAAGGATAATACATATAATATACTTCATAATAAGTGCCTAATATAGTTTCTGAATCCCAATCTGAAGAATAACAATCCAATGTTAATGTAGTTCCATCGGTAAACAGGAATATTAGTTGTTGGCCATTCGTTACATAAAATTTTATATCTTCTTGATTTGTTTTTAACATTAAGAAGTATTTATTCCCAACATATTGAAATTGCAGCTGCATATACATATGTCCAATACTATTAATTCTTTCCTTTTCAGTTTGAATTGTTTTTGTTTTATTAAAATCATCAATTTCATTCTTTTCAAACCTACATTGACCAACTAAATCTGTGGAAAAAAGAAAGCCCAAAGTTGTTACAAATACTGTAAAGATTTTTTTCATAATGCTTGATTTATTATTAACTATTCAAATAGCCATATTGCACTTATACCAATACCATAATGCAATCCAGCATCTGAGGCTATGATAATAGTTGTATAGGCCGGATTGCCGTAGTTTATTGAATTGAATCCTAACCTTCCATGTGGTTGTATTACGAGATTCTCAGAAATTGGAACGTCATAACCAACCTCAGCGCCGAAATTTAAATACCAAGCATCTTCCTGCAATATTCCATATCCTGCATAAAATCCAGTATAAAGTTTGTTTGCATATTCCATAAAATGATATTTAAAAACACCATCAATATAGAGAAGAGTTTGTCCTCCAAGCCACAAATCAATATCGAAAGCTGCCGAAACTTTATAACCTATTGGCTTTTCAATGCCAATACCAACTGCTATTTGGGTGTTGTTGTTATAAGATGAATAGGTCTGAGAATTTAAATCAAAATTTCCTTTAAATGATATTTGGCCAAAAATTTGCACTGAAATTAGTAGAATAACAAGTGTGAACAGAGCTTTCATTTCGTAGGTTTATGCAGCAAATATATTATAAATTTATTATTTTTGCTAATTAATTAGTTAAGGTAAAATTATCTAATATATTTTGGTGAAATTGAGATTGCAGGGGTTATTGGGGCACAATACAATTAATGCGAAGATTGTAATTTTCATATAACATGGGTTTGAAGATTGAACCTAGCGTAATCCCCTCTCTTTTAAAGTGAGTGCTTTTGGATTTGAAGCAAATATAATCATAATTCTGAAAAATTTAATGCATTTCCATGAGGACAGAGTAGTGGTTGTTGTAGCTATTGAGCAAATAGGTAAATAAATCAATTGTGTTGATTATCAAGTAGATATGTCAAGAAGGCATATAATTATTACCATACCTCTTTTCTTTAGTTAGTAACTTTGATTCGGCTACAACGGATTTCCCTTTGGCTTTGTAATAGAGTATTTACCAAATACATTTACTGCCAAAACAGCTAGAATAAGGACAAATTTACCTTTTGGCTTCCTGATAGGGGGGCAGCAAGGCTAGTTGCTTGCAAGACTGGAATTTACAAGTCCAATGGACTAAAAGATTCGGTAATACATTAAGGGGTTCAAAGTGTTGTTAGAAATTGAATGCCAATATTCAAAGCAAAACACACATTGCTTTCGTTTTGACCGGCATTAAATTAATGGGTGAGGTATGTGAAATTATATCCTTTGGCTTTAAGTTCAAACCTTGATACTTCAGTCTGGCAATTTTCCAAGAATCGCTGTAAGATTTGTCTGTTCTTTAAAAATATTTTATAAATTCCGTTTATTTCTAACTTATACTTCCTAGCAATTTTATTATTAAAATCAAAACAATATTAAATGGTACAGTAGAATGCACTCAATCTTGCATGAAACAGGCCGCCGCATGTTCGGCATACTTTTAATCTTGATGTTGTTCCCATCTCATGAAAGTATAAAATATTTTTAAGCAAACTGAATAAAATCGGATTTATTTGTTTTTATTCACTAAAATTTACTTTGTTTAAGAAGTGTTATCTGATTGTAAGCAATTTTACTTAAATAAATTATAATCTCTCGATAGTAAATTGATGGTGAAACCAAATTTAGACGAATAAATTTCTATTTATTTTGAAAAGGGGAAGCTATAGAATTATTGCTGTGCGATGTATGCATTTGGGTTACAATTTGAGTAATTGCAGGTATTGTAAAATCCTGTTCTGTAAACTGTAATACTTCATTTAGGTTTTCGGTTTGAACAATAACTTTTTGATTATGATATTTTGCCAGATGTAAAAGGCAATGGTGTCTTTGATTTTCAATAAAGTAATTCGAATATTTGTATCGAAAATTGCTATTTAAGTGGATTAAAAAACTTGCTTAATTAAATATTAAAGTGAAAAAGTCGCCTAATAATTAATCATTAATAATTATAGCGGTAAGAATACCTGTAATAAAAAAAAGAGGCTATCCAAATGGACAGCCCCGAAATGTTTATAGTTT
>DAORKJ010000136.1:0-8263 GCA_035439505.1 Chitinophagales bacterium | reverse complement strand
ACAATTATCACCTGTTGTTGGATTGACTTCGCTTGCGAGATAATCATTTCTTCAAAAATACTTCGCTGTGGTTCTGGCCCTGAAACTATTGCCAGAATATCATTGGTTTTTGTTACCTCTTGTTCCGGTTTTCTGAACCGTGTTAAAATGCCAATATATTGAGCATGTTTTGGCTTTGGATATTTATGCGAAAGATCACCTGAAATATTATTTTCTGCAGCAGTGTCGGGTATCCAAACAGTATCAAACTTTTTATGTTGCCATTGCAGCCATAAATACACAAATGGTTCAGCAATTTTAAAGGATGGCACTTTTACCATCATTTGATGGGTGATAATAACGCTAAAAACATCTTTATGATAAATACCATAACGATTATCCGCAATTATTAAGTTAACCCCATATTGTTTAACAATTTCAGCCGTAAGTAAATGTTCGCGTTTTATTCCCCTGAACACCTTTCCCAGTTGGGCAATCATTTTAATAATAAAACTGCCTTTTTTCTGATAATAAATATCATAAGATGGAATTTCAATGGCGGTTAATTCCGGGAACTCCTTTTTTAACAGTTGTAGCGACCTACCCGAAGAAGCCATGATAACCATGTGTCCCTGACTCAAACATGCCCTAATGAGCGGAATACAACGCGTAGCGTGGCCTAAACCCCAGTCGAGTGGTGCAATGAGGATTACTTTACGGTTCGTTTCAGGCAAGGCAATATGGCTTTAAAAACTGCGTTTATATGCTAACTGTAAAAATTTGATTACATTTAGAGCCGCAAAGCTATGAAAATCAGTAAAAAAATACTTCCTCTTATCGCAATTGCCATGCTTTTACTTGGTTCATGCGGCATTTTTAAAGGTGGCGACAATTGCGATTGCCCAAAATTTGGCGAAAACACTACACAACCGGCTAATCCCGATATCGAAAACGCCTCCGCTGCTAATTTAGAATAAGTATAAATTTTCTTTTTATTGAACTACAATTGTGTGGTAATGTTTAACATTGCATACAAATGATATACTTATGCTAACGAAAAAAGTAGAAACAGCATTAAATAAACAGGTGGAAATGGAAGGTTATGCTTCCAATTATTATTTATCTGCCGCTTCATGGTGCGACTCTAAAGGATTGGTCGGATGTGCGGGATTTTTATACGGACATGCCGATGAGGAAAGAATGCACATGATGAAACTGTTTACCTACATTAACGATGCAGGTGGACACGCATTGGCACCCAACATTAAACAACCACCGCTCAAGTTTAAGAACCTGAAAGAATTGTTTGAATCAGTATTGGAACATGAACTTGCTGTTACCAAATCAATAAATAATCTAGTTGATTTATGTATGGGTGAGAAAGACCATTCCAGCTATAATTTCCTTCAATGGTACGTTGCTGAACAGCACGAAGAAGAAAAATTGTTCCGCACTATTCTCGATAAAATAAATCTCCTTGGGCCGGACGATTCAAGAGGTTTATATTGGATCGACCGCGAATTAGCCGGAATTAAGCCGGAAAGTAGCTCAGAACCGAAATAATTTTACATAAAATCTATTTACCTGCATTGCGATATCGTAATGCGGGTTTTTTTTGTCGTTTTAGAAACAACCTAAATTGTGTACATTTGCTGAATGACAACTGCGCAGGTTAATTACCTCAATATAGGCCTCATGCTGATATCAGCAATAGCCGCATTTATTATTCCATTCGAATTATTCTTGTTTTCATATGCCGTTTTAGGACCACTGCATTATTTAACCGAAATATCATGGTTGCATAAACGACAGTATTTCAGTCCGAAAAAACGTGATTATATTCCATTGGTAATTATTACCCTGCTTATTGCCATACCCGCAATATTTAGTTACCTGGTGCAACATTTGGGGCCAGTTAATGAAAACGGGAAAATAGTGGTGGGAGAAGGAACTATGCGTTTTTTGAATTTTTTATATTTTGAAAATCCATCTACCGCATTAATTTTTATGGGTTTTGCATTCGCACTGGTAATGGTGTTGATAAAAGATTCAATGCAGAGAATTGTAGCATTTATCATTGTTATTATCCTCGGCATATTATTGCGCACCAACCATTTTGTTGATGTATTATTTGCCATGTTCCTGCCTACATTAATTCATGTATTTATTTTTACAGGAGCATTTATATTAGTCGGCGCACTTAAAAGTAAAAGCACTTCAGGAATTTTATCCATTGTAGTATTTTTTGGTTGCGCTGTCAGCTTTTTCCTCATTTTTCCCGGAGCAGAAAATTATCAAATCAGCGAATACGCTAAAGGCAGTTACGACGTTTCGTTTTTCACCCTCAACCAATCGCTGTTCGAAACTTTTTTGCATGTGCCAAATCCTTCTGCCGATGTAATTTATAATTCCAGTGCCGGAATTTTAATTACCCGGTTTATAGCATATGCTTATACCTATCATTACCTCAACTGGTTCTCAAAAACTTCTGTTATCAAATGGCATGAAGTACCACGCACATGGTTGGTTACTATTTTAGTGTTATGGGTAAGTGCAGTAGGTTTATACTTATGGAATTACGAAGTAGGATTAATGTGTTTGTATTTCCTCAGCTTCTTACACGTAGTATTAGAATTTCCATTAAACTTCCAATCGTTTAAACAAATTGGTGAACAGGTGCGCTTATGGTTCAAAGGCGGAACAGCCCGAACTTAAGCCAACGTGCCTTCGCAATAATGTTTGAGAATTTTTAGCGCAGTTTCCATATCTCTGCCCATCATTTTGGGAAGAAAACGGCCTAATAATTTAGCAAAACCACCGCGTTTCGTTTTTCCTGTAACCACCCAGCTAACATCAACGGATTTGTCGTTGACAGCTTCAATAATAAAGGTAAATTCCATCTTGAAAACACCTTTGTTAAATATGGCATTAATATGAATGCTTTGATAAGGGTCGGTTTGCGTAATGGTTATTTCCCCTTTACCCATAGTGCCACCTTTCCATTGCATGGAGGCGCCGTTGCCGGATGTTTTTTCTCCGTAGGTAATTTCAATTTTTGGGTCTTTGTTTTTGCTCCATGCACTCCATTCCTTCCAGGTAGTCAAATCGTCAATAGTATTAAAAACCTTGCGCCTGTCCGCATCAATTGTGGTGGTGCGAATAAACCGGTATTTCGACGGAATAAAAATGCCGATAATAATGATTAGTGCAAAAAAACCTGCTATTGAAATTAAAATAGTACTTACCATAACGTTTTTCGAAGTAATAAAAGTAGTTATTATTTGGGAAGAAATACAACAGTATGCGCATTGTATACTATCTTCCTCAACTATATTTATTTTTTAGTGATTAATTTTTTGCGATAAAAAAATGTAATAATGGCCACGGCTGTCCAGGCAAAAAGAAAATCTATAAGCAGATAATTTACGTTAGATGCATGTTGCCCGGACATATAACCGCCATAACGCAAATAGTAGGCATAAGGATATCCAAGCTGAATAACAATTGGCCCTGTTTTTAAAAGAAAATTCGAAATAATGGAAGTCACAATAAAAATAGCAATGGCAAAAATCGTAACAATAACAAAATAGCGTGTGGTAAATATTTTCATGAGAAAAGTTTAATTATTACCCTAACTAAATTTAAATTCCACCCTCAGTAACAACCTCTGCATTTTTAACCGAATAATAAACAATACTATAATGTATTGGTGGTGGATTAATAGCTATAATATGTTTTACAGTCGACTTGGGACCAACAGTTGCTTCTAAAACATGATGTTCGGAACGGATAAGCTCACGCGTATCCATAAAATAATGAATGGTAACATCAATGTTTTTATAAGTAGTTGCTGCTGCATTATTGGTTATCTGACAAGTAATTCTGTCCGGTTCTACATTGCCGGTAATGTCGATAAAAATAAAAGGACGTTCCTCTTCAGCCTGAATTTGCTCCGCTGAAATTTTATTATTAAAATTTAAATATTCGCAGGAACTGAAAAATACAGTAACAAAAAACAATAAACCAACAGTTTTCATAACGTTTAAAATAATTAGTTAAACTTGTGTTTTAAATATTTACCTGTATAACTTTCTTTCACTTTGGGCAAACCTTCAGGCGAACCTTCATACACTAAATTACCACCTTTTTCTCCGCCCTCAGGACCAAGGTCGATAATGTAATCTGCACATTTTAATACTTCAATATTATGTTCAATAACAATAATACTGTGTCCACACTCAATTAATGCATGAAAAGCGGATAATAATTTATTGATATCGTGAAAATGTAACCCTGTTGTCGGCTCGTCGAAAATAAATAAAACATGTTCGCGACTTCTGCCTTTGCCTAAAAAACTGGCGAGTTTTACACGTTGTGCTTCGCCACCGGATAATGTGCTGCTGCTTTGGCCTAATTTTACATAACCCAATCCTACATCAAATAGAGGTTGCAATTTGTAAATAATTTCTTTTTCATCTTTTAAAAATTCCAAAGCCTCCTCAACGCTTAATCCCAATAAATCGGCAATATTTTTATCCTTGTATTGAACTTCTAAAATTTCTTCTTTAAAACGTTTTCCTCCACATTCTTCGCAGGTTAAATGTACATCGGCTAAAAATTGCATCTCCACAATAATTTCACCCTCACCTTTACAGGTCTCGCATCTGCCTCCATCAACATTAAAGCTGAAAAATCCTGCTTTGTAACCGCGCATTTTCGACAATGGCTGGCGCGCATATAATTCACGAATTTCATCGTATGCTTTTACATAGGTAACAGGGTTGGAGCGGCTCGATTTGCCGATTGGATCCTGGTCGACGAGCTCAACCTGTGTAATCGTGCGTAAATCACCTTCCAGCGATTTCGAAATATATGCAGTGTCGCTGGTGTCATCCAGCATTTTCATTAACTCAGGATGTAAAATATGTTTAATCAATGTTGTTTTACCCGAACCACTCACACCGGATACCGCAACTAAACTATGCAGCGGAATAGTAACATCGATATTTTTTAAATTATGCATCCGTGCCTGTTTAATTTTTATTTTATTGGCACTTTTCCTTCTATGTTTAGGTAACGGAATACTTCTTGTTTCAGATAAATAATTACCTGTTAAACTATTTTTATCGTTATAAATAAAATCAAAATTACCGCTGCTGATAACTTTACCACCATGAATACCTGCTTCAGGTCCAATGTCAATAATGTGGTCAGCATTTTTAATTACTTCTTCTTCGTGCTCCACAACAACTACGGTATTACCTAAATCGCGCAAACTTTTTAATACTTTCACTAAACGTTCGGTATCGCGTGGATGTAATCCCACACTCGGCTCATCTAAAATATATAACGATGAAGTTAAATTACTGCCCAATGTTCGCGTTAAATTAATGCGTTGTGTTTCACCACCACTTAATGTATTACTTTTTCTGTTTAAGGTTAAATAGCCCAATCCTAAATCGAGCATATAACCTAAACGATTATTCATTTCCAACAAAATACGCGATGCCACTTTATTTTCGAAGTCGCTGAATTCAATATTGCGAATAAACAACGCAAGATCTTCAACCGGCATATCAATTAAATCGGAAATAGAATGATTATTTATTTTCACATAATTGGCATCCTGGCGAATACGAGAACCTAAACATTCCGGGCAAACCGTTTTGCCACGGTAGCGGGCAAGCATAACGCGATATTGAATTTTGTAGGCGTTTTCTTCCAGCATTTTAAAAAAATCATCAAGTCCCGAAAAATATTCATTGCCGGTCCATAATAATTTATATTGCTCTTTGCTGAGCTGATGAACAGGTTTGTGAATCGGGAAATCAAATTTGGTAGCGACTTTAATTAATTCATCTAACCAGGCTCTCATTTTTTCACCTTTCCAACAAGCAACAGCACCCTGATAAATAGATAAATTTTTATCCGGAAAAACCAGGTCATGATCAACACCAATTACAGTTCCAAAACCTTCACATCGTTTGCATGCGCCGTATGGATTATTCTGATTAAAAAAGTGTGGACTCGGCACTTCAAATACTACACCATCAGCTTCAAAGTTGTTGCTAAAAGTGCGGTCGGGTAAATTTTCTGCATGAATTAAACATGCGCCGTGACCTTCATAAAATGCAATATCAATAGAGTCAGCAATTCGTTGTTGTAATTCTTCATTTATAGCGGGAGTAGTGTGGTGTTCGGCAATTTCTTTTTGCACCACAATACGGTCGATTAATAAAAATAATTTCGAAGCAGCCGGTATTAATTTCGGATTATCAATTACATCATCCATTTTCACAATGGTATCGTTGCAATAAAATCGCGTAAATCCTTTTTGTTGTAAAACGCGTGCAATTTCTTCAGGCTTGCGTTTTTTATCGCTCTCGAGTTCTACCAGAATATAAACTTTGGTATCCTGAGGCAATGAACCAATATAATCTACCACATCGCTCACCTCATCTTTTTTCACCTCACGGCCAGAAACTGGGGAATAGGTGCGTCCAACACGGGCAAAAAGTAGGCGCATGTAATCATAAATTTCGGTCAAAGTGCCCACAGTGCTTCGTGTGGTGCGGGTGGTAACCTTCTGGTCGAGGGCTATGGCAGGGGCAATGCCGCGTATATAGTCCACATCGGGTTTATCGAGGCGGGTAAGGAATTGTCTGGCATAGGAACTCAGGCTTTCCACGTAACGGCGCTGCCCTTCGGCATATAAAGTATCGAAAGTAAGGCTCGATTTGCCCGAACCGCTTACTCCAGTAACCACTACAAGCTGATTGCGAGGTATGGTTACGTCGATGTTTTTCAGGTTATGTTCCCTGGCTCCTTTTATAAATATTGCGTCAGAATGACCATTCTGATGGTTTTTTTTCTCTTTCAAAGGTGTTTTATTGAAACTTTTTCAAAAATATCACGTAAATGTTGTCCATTCCGTTTGGAATTTCCAAAAAAATGTATATTTGCATTAACTAAACACAAAACTACTGCCTATAAGGTTAACATCTACGCTAAAAATTATTATTCATTTTATCGTTTAACGCACAACCTTATTGTATGCAGTCCAGAACTCTTCCTGATGACCAATTGGTCCAGCTGTACTTGTCCGGTGAAGAATCGGCACTAGGTGAGCTCCTCAATCGCCACAAAGATAGGATTTACACCTACATTTATTTATTCGTACGTGATACGTATACTGCTGAAGACCTCATGCAGGAAACGTTTATCAAGGTAATTGATAAACTCAGAAGTGGCAAGTATAAAGAACAAAACAAGTTTTTGCCTTGGTTGTCGCGCGTGGCGTATAACCTGTGTATCGACTACTATCGCCGCGAGAAGCGTTTGCCGAAGGTGACCACCCGCGATGGGTTTGATATATTCAGTGTGCTCAAATTTTCGGAGCCGGGTGCTGAAGGAAAAATTATTGAAAACGAATTTTCGACCAAAATCCGCAAAATTCTTGAGCATTTGCCTGAGGAACAGCGCGAAGTGGTAATTCTGAGACACTACATGGACATGAATTTCCGCGAAATTGCTGAGTTAACCGGGGTAAATATCAATACCGCCCTTGGCCGTATGCGTTATGCGCTAATTAATTTGAGAAAATTGATGGAGGCAAAAAATATTTCAATTTGAGATAATAATAAGTTGAGCAATGCCGTTTTAGTTGCATAATTTTTATGGTTAAACCTAAAACATATTGCATGACTAAAAACATTACTCAAGACAATCTCATTCGTTACATCTATTCAGAAACAACCGCCGAGGAAACCAGTTTAATAGAAGAGGCGCTCCGGAGCGATTGGGAACTGAAAGAATTACATGACAACCTGCTCGAAACCAAATCGGAACTCGGCAAGGTGAAAGTCAGTCCTTCACAAAAAGTGATCGACAACATCATGAGATACAGCAAAGACAACGCTCCGATGGAGCACTTTCAGTAAAAAACTCAAAACCCTGACCAAAGCGTCGGGGTTTTTTTATGCCTGTTAATGAAGTAAAATAAAATATTTGGGCGTTGCCGCGCAATATTTAATCCCACTCCGAATTACCTTTTCGAGCGCGGCCGGGTTTTACGCTCTAACTCCTAACGCGATACAATGCAGCCTTGATTTTTTGGTTCTTTTGTATCAAGACAAAAGAACACTAAATCACATTCGAAGCTATTATTCAAAAACACCTCTAATCCCCCCAATCTTCAAATACTAATAAAAAATTAAAAAATTAAATTGTTAATCCCGGCCTCATTGTTTTACGCTAGTGCAGCTTACGACACGAAAGCAACGAA
>DAORKJ010000135.1:3214-8338 GCA_035439505.1 Chitinophagales bacterium | reverse complement strand
GCTGTAATTGCACTTACATGAAAGGCCGCGCCTAACGGGAATATATTTCCAGCAATTGCACCTGATTCAGCAGCCGTGAATATGCGAATCACCGGTTTTAAAGTATAGTCGCCATTACCCTGTTCAACTATCGATTGCGAAGCATCAAAATCCATCCATAAATTGTAAGATATACCTGCTTCAAAGGTATAATGCACATTAAGTTTTAATCCTGAAGTTTGCGCTGAAGGTGTGGATAATGGATAACTAACACCATCAACAACAACACTGTTGTTTTCACCTAAAATCAATCTGATTTGCGATACTGTTCTTGGTGATAAATCTTCAGAAATCATAAGTGTATCCACCCCGGAATTAAATTTTAACAAATCATATACACCGGGATGTAATAATGTGTGAGTGGTAGTTCCTGCATCGGAAATAATTTCTATTGATTGTACATCAATATACACCGCATCATAATCGGCAGGAGCATCGGTTAAGTACATATTAACATGCGCCGTTCCTGTTGGATCCTGATTATCCTTGTTACAAGAGGTCATCGTTATTGTACCAATTAATGCTATTGCTGCAATTATAACTGGCCATACATTTCGCTTTCTCATATCATTATTTTTTTTATAATAGTCCAATACCTATACCAACCTGTAAAAAGCCTTATCTGTCTAGGTTTCAGCACTGGCAAGAATAATTTTTGTGGGGATATTTTCCCCAAAAGGAGCCGGTATTCGTTTATTTTTTAAAATATTTTTTTAATGGGTATAATTTTTGTATTTTGGTTGTATTAAATGAATTGGATAAAATAAAATCAACATTTATGCAAGAAATAATTGACAAAGTGAAACAATCCAGCGGTATTACCGATGAACAGGCAAAAAATAGTATCAATACTGTAGCTGAATACCTAAAATCAAAAATGCCTAAATCATTACACAGCCAAATTGACAATATGCTGAAAGGTGAAAAATTTTCAGATAGTTTGAAAGAAACATTTATGGATGCAGCTGTTGAAGCCAAAGAAAAATCACAGGAAGTACTAAAAGATGTAGCTGAAAAAACGGAAGAAGCTGCTAAAAATATTAAAGAAAAAGTAAGCAACCTGTTTAAATAACAGGTTGCTATTTCTTCGGATTTAATTTTATGCCATCCGGAAGTCGCGGCACATGAACCAAACCTGTATACCATTGGTTTGGTTTATCCATGTTTTATATACTTTAAATCCAAATCGCTCATACACTTTTTTATTTTTTTCAAGCGTGGTTTCTGCATAAATCGGGATGCGTTTGACTTTGGCTTTTTCAAATAATGCAATAGTTAAATCTCGTGCCGAAATTTTTGGCTGTTCTTCTGCCAGCACACCAAAAAACCAAAAATAATAATAATTGCCATCTACAGGCCGCTGCGATTTGATAAAATTATCGTGGAGAAAAATCTGGAATAATTTGCTGATATGTATGGCTTTGAATACCATTTTAAGCATAAGGCCAATATCCTTTAGCGTGATAGCTTTTAAATTATACTGGTAACAAATGGCAACCCCTTTGTTATTGTCAGAAATATATACCCCATCACGAGCAACTGCAAAATCAAAGGCATATTCCGCAATTGCTGTTATTCTTTTATTTGCTTTGTTATCGTTTTTTACCATAAACTGTATGGTTGGGTTGTGTTTAAACATGGCAACAATAATGTTTACTACTGTTGCTCTGTCGGCAATAGTGGCTATTCTCATAGTTATTTGATTTAAATTAAAATTCTTCTTTTAGACCTTTTATTTTAAGTAAGGTGAAATGCTCACGGATGGCTGTAAGTAAGGTGGGCGATTCGTGGTAAGTAATTCCAAATGCCGCAGTTGTTTCTTTAATAATTGGCGTAACTGCTGCATAATGGATATGTGAAATGCCGGGAAAAATATGATGGGCAACGTGGTGATTAAATCCTCCAAAAAACCAGGTGATAAATTTGTTTCGTGTGGCAAAATCTGCTGTAGTTTGCAATTGGTGCATCTCCCATGAATAGGGTAATGTATTATCTGTTATAGCGACAAATTCCTGGCTTTCTCCAACATGTGTACTTACTAATGCAAGTGTCACAGTTAAACCTGCACTCAAATTAAATAGTAAAAAAGCAAACAATGCTTCATGCAGCTCAACATGCTGAAAAACCATAGGAACAACCAGCATGTAAAAAAGGAAAAATAATTTCGAAACAATCAATAATACAATTTGGGTGCTTGCGTGTTTGTCTATTGTTTTATTACCGAATTTGTGGCAGAATATATCTTTAATATCGCGGTAAAAAAACCAGTTTAACGTATAAACACTGAATAAAAATGGCATATACAAATATTGAAACCGGTGGAATGGTTTGCGTTTCTGCCCATCGTGTAGTCGAATGATGTTAGATTGTGTGATATCAAGGTCCCAACCAGGCACATTGGTGAAGGCATGATGCGCATAAATATGCCTGAGTTTCCAAAAGTAGGTGCTTGTTCCAAAAAGATAAAAGACCCCTGACCCTAGTTTATTGATGAAAGGGTTACCTGAAAAATTATTATGGACAGCATCATGGCCAATGTTTAGGATAATAGGTAAAGCAATAATTCCTGTTAACACATAGCTGAAATAAAACAAGCCGATTTGAGTTGCCGAAATAACTGCTAATGTCCTGATTATCAATAATAACACTAATAAAATAAGCCCTCTTAATAAGAGCTTGTTACCTGCGTGTTTAGGCAAATGTTGAACTTTAAAATACTGGTTCACCTTTTTGCGCAATGTATCAATAAATACTTTTTCTTCATTATTGGCATTGGCATACCTTGGTTTTGTGGACATATTTTTTTTAACAAAGGTGTAGGTTCAAACACTGCTGCTGAAACGGCTTTTTGCAAGTAATTTTTATTTCATTTGCATTTTTTGCAACTCCCAGAAAGGTTACATCTGTTTTTCGCGATTATCGCAATTTATAGTCTGTATGAAATAGTAGAAAAATGAAAAAAAATTGCTGGGAAAAAATATATTTTGTGGATAAAAATCACTTTTTTCCTTATCTGTGGGTAATAACTTTGCACTTGAAACTAAAATTTATGAAAAACAAATTGTTACTTGTTGTTGCTACCATAATAATGGCCGCTTCAACCAATAAAACACACGCACAGGAATTTATGGCCGGTAATATCAATGTTAATGTAGGCTTTGGTATAGGTGGCTACTTATCGTATGTTTCTTTCGGCGATTTCAAAACTTCACCATTACTGACTGTCTCACTTGATTATGCCTATATGGATGATGTGGGTCCCGGAACTATTGGTATTGGCGGTTTATTAGGTTATAAATCCTCATCCTATGAATATAATTATTTTGGATATACCGACAAAGGCTCCTGGAAAGATTTCGTTGTTGGAGGACGCGGGTCATACCATGTTTATCTCGATATTCCTAAAGTGGATATTTACGGAGTAGTAAATTTAGGGGTGGTAGTTGAAACGTACGATTATTCTTCCGATTCACCTTTAACAGTTGGAAATAACAGTACCAGTGTTGGTTTATACGGGGGTTTATGTGCAGGTGCTAAATATTTCTTTACCGACAATTTAGCCGCTTACGCTGAATTAGGGTATGATGTCGCCTGGATAAAATTAGGGGTTACTGTAAGAATGTAATCACATCTTAACTTTTTTGTAAGCCGAAACAGCATTTCTGTTTCGGCTTCTTAATTCAATTTTTGCATGGCGCTGCTTTCAAATCGCATTTTGTTACAAATGTTTAACTTAGTGAATGGATAGTCTTGTTTAATACCGGAAATAAACCAACCTGTATACAACGAGTTTAAATAAAGAAGGTGAATTTTTTTGTTGGAAATTGGTGCAACTTATTACTACACTGAAAAAACAATATGCAAACTTTTGTAATACACGTAAAAGGTGTGGACCACAGATTAAAACATATGCAACAAGAATTGGTTAAAGCCAACTTGTCTGCTGAGTTTATATTGGAAGGCGATAAACATGAGTTGAATCCCTCACTATTGGCCAACTACTTTACAGGTAAAATGGCAGTTGTAAGTAATGCCAGTTCATGTGCCTATAAACACATCAAAGCCTATGAAGAAATGGTGAGGTTGGAACTACCTGAAGCTATTATTTTCGAAGACGATATTTATTTGGATAAACATTTTTCGGAAAAACTGCAGCAATGTAAGTCCGAAATAAAAACCAGGCAACTAGAAAATTATATCATTAGTCTTGAAGAAACCAGCTTGCGATATGTAAAGGGCAGTAAAAGAAAAAAAGGAACTTTGTTATATCCCAACTCGCGAGGTAGAATGGCCGGAGCCTATTTGGTGGATTACAAAGCTGCAAGTAATATGTTAGCGGATTTAGCTCAAAACAAAACTGATCAGGCAATTGACTGGTATCATAACCATTGTATCAATAAACAAATAATTAATATGTTTTGGATACATCCTACTATTGCCATTCAGGGAAGTATAAGTGGCAGATTGGATTCCACCATCAGTAACAGACGTACCAATTATTTTAGAATCAGTTCGTTTTATTTACAACGATGGTATAAAAAAATATTGTGGGGTTTGAGGTAATTATTTTATTTCCTCGTAATCTACATACTCACCATCACGTTTTTCGGACTGTTGTTTTTTGGGGGTAGATGGAGATTGTTGCCTGCCGGATGGTGCCGACTTATTTTGCTCCAATATTCCTTGCATCATCGGTCTGATAATATACCAATAAAGTCCTAAGATTAATATTATCCAAAATATATCAGACATACCTAACTGTTTTATTGACTGTAAAGATAATAATCAATCCTGAATTGGTATTCATTGCACAACAACTGAATTGGAAGTGGTTTTAATAATTGTCCAGAAATCCGAAAATCCCTCATTAAATGAGTAATGAGTTGTCCGCTTAGGCGGACATGAGTGATGAGTGGTTTATCGAATCATAAAAATTTAAATTAGCCAATGCAAGTAATAGAAAAAATGCAATGAAAAAAAATTAAATGTCAAACCATGATAAAACCACTCACTACTCATTGCTCATCCCTCATTAAATGAGTAATGAGTTGTCCGCTTAGGCGGACATGAGTGATGAGTGGTTTA
>DAORKJ010000135.1:0-3114 GCA_035439505.1 Chitinophagales bacterium | reverse complement strand
CTCATTGCTCATCTCTCATCCCTCTTACCTGCTCAAATACATGCTCTTTTTCGAATACATTTCTCTGAAAGCAGGGTCGGTTAAGTCGGCAATAAAACGAATGGCTTCACCGGTCGATTTCATTTCAGGCCCTAATTCCTTATTTACATTCGGGAATTTTTCGAAACTAAATACCGGTTCTTTAATTGCGTATCCTGTCAGTTTTTTATCGTATGTAAAGTCAGATAATTTTTTAACACCCAACATTACTTTTGTTGCCACATTTAAATATGGAATCTGATATGCTTTTGCAATAAACGGTGTCGTTCTCGAAGCACGTGGATTCGCTTCAATCACATATACTTTTTCGTTTTTAATTGCAAACTGAATATTTATTAAACCGCGAATGTTTAATGCATGCGCAATCTTTCTAGTATAATCCTCCATTTGTGAAATCACATGCGCACTTAAATTAAATGGCGGTAATACAGCACTCGAATCACCACTGTGAATACCTGCCGGCTCAATATGTTCCATAATACCCATTACGTGAACATCAGTGCCATCACAAATAGCATCAATTTCAGCTTCTTCAGCGCGGTCAAGGAAATGGTCAATTAATATGCGGTTGTCAGGAAAATGTTTTAAAATTCCTATTACACTTCGTTCTAATTCTTCATCGTTAATTACAATTCGCATACGTTGCCCGCCCAATACATAACTTGGACGCACCAATACCGGATAACCAATGCGATGTGCTACTTCTGTTGCTTCTTCAACAGTTGTTGCTGCCCCATATTCAGGATAAGGAATACCTAATTCTTTTAATAAATCGGAAAATCTTCCGCGGTCTTCGGCAATATCCATATTGTCGTAAGAAGTGCCTATAATTTTAATTCCTTTTTCGTGTAATTGTTTCGCAAGTTTTAATGCAGTTTGTCCGCCCAACTGTACAATTACACCTTCCGGTTTTTCATGTTCAATTAATTCCCATAAATGTTCCCAGAATACCGGTTCAAAATATAATTTATCGGCAATATCAAAATCGGTTGAAACAGTTTCAGGATTACAATTTACCATGATGGCTTCATAACCACTTTCTTTAATGGCTAATACACCATGCACACAACAATAATCAAATTCAATACCCTGACCAATTCTGTTCGGACCTGAACCTAAAACAATTACTTTTTTCTTGTCACTGCTTACACTTTCATTTTCATCTTCAAAAGTAGAGTAGTAGTATGGTGTTTTTGCTTCAAATTCTGCGGCGCAGGTATCCACTAATTTGTAAGTGCGTTTAATGCCTAAACTACGTCGGTGGTTATATACTTCTTCTTCAGTGCAATTACCTAAATTATTCGCAATTTGTAAATCGCTATACCCTTTTTGTTTTAAGGTGAGTAGCAATTTATGCGGAATATTATTTAACTGGTAACGGCGGACTTCTTTTTCAATTTTCACCAGTTCCTGAATTTGCATCAAAAACCATGGGTCAATTAAACTTTGGTTGTGAATGGTGCGCACAGGCACACCTAAGTCCATCGCTTTTTTAATATTAAATATGCGGTCCCAATGTGGTTTTGCTAAACTGTCAATAATTTCCTGACTCGATTTGTAAAAACCTTTTTCACCACCGAGACCAATTTTATTATTTTCTAAACTCTGACAAGCTTTTTGTAATGCTTCCTGAAAACTGCGGCCAATGCTCATTACTTCACCAACACTTTTCATTTGTAATCCTAATGTATCATCAGCACCCGGAAATTTATCAAAATTCCAGCGCGGCATTTTTACCACAACATAATCCAAAGCCGGTTCAAAATATGCAGAGGTAGATTTTGTAATCTGATTACTCAATTCATCTAAGCGATAACCAATAGCAAGTTTAGCAGCAATTTTTGCAATCGGGTAACCGGTAGCTTTTGATGCCAGTGCTGATGAACGTGACACCCGCGGATTAATTTCAATCGCAATTAATTCTTCAGTATAAGGATCCTGCGCAAATTGCACATTACATCCACCTGCAAAATTGCCCATGGCGCGCATCATTTTTATCGAAAGATTACGCATTTCCTGGTAGCAGGTATCACTCAGCGTCATTGCCGGAGCCACGGTTATTGAGTCGCCGGTATGCACACCCATAGGGTCGAGATTTTCCACCACACAAATAATTACCACATTGTCGGCAGCATCACGTAATAATTCTAATTCAAATTCTTTCCAGCCTAATACAGCCTTTTCCACCAAAACCTCATGCGTTGGTGAAGCGGTTAAACCTCGCATTAGTGCTGCATCCAGCTCATCTTTATGCTGAACAAAGCCACCACCTGTTCCCCCAAGCGTAAACGAAGGGCGAATAACCAGCGGAAATCCTATTTGTTGCGCAAACTCTTTTCCTTCTAAAAACGAGTTGGCAACATGACTTTTAGCAACTGAAATACCTAATTCCACCATCAGCTGACGAAACAACTCGCGATTTTCGGCGCGGTCAATGGCTTCTATGTCAACACCAATCAGGCGGCAGTTATATTTAGCCCAAATGCCCATTTCAAAAGCCTCTTTGGCGAGGTTCAGGGCAGTTTGTCCGCCCATGGTAGGCAAAACCGCGTCTATCGGCGTGCCTTTTTCGATGTTTTCCACCAAAATTTTCTCCAGGGAACCCACGTTGAGGGGCCAAAGGTAAATTTGGTCTGCCGTAACCGGGTCGGTCATAATGGTTGCAGGGTTCGAGTTAATAAGGCTCACTTTGATGCCTTCCTCGCGCAAACTCCTGCTGGCCTGAGATCCGGAATAGTCAAACTCACAAGCCTGACCAATAATAATTGGTCCGCTTCCTATAATCAATACGTGCTGAATCGAATTATCTTTCGGCATAAAATGGTTTCTGATAAAAAATTTGGAAAATAGTGTGACCTGCTAAAAACTGTAGAAATCTATCGCGGGCCTGAAAATGCATTTCAGGATGCAAATATAAAGCAAAATTTGGAGCAGGACAATTTTTCTTTCTATGACATGCACACCTGCTCTCCGCTGCAACTCCCGCTGTATAATGGTTTCGATGGCTTATAACTTGTTAATAATTAACAAAATTTCCACCAGGAATGCAATTTAGGACAAGCGGGGGTTTCCACT
>DAORKJ010000134.1:0-8365 GCA_035439505.1 Chitinophagales bacterium | reverse complement strand
GCACTTCGCGGGCTGTTCTCTTTGCATTCCCTCCGTGGTTTCGGCTGTTCAAAAAAATAAAATGGTATACAATAAATTTCATTTAAAAATTCACCACCACATTCAACACCTTAACATCATTAACATTCCCCGCGCTAATATGTAGATTATTACATTTATGCAACATCGGCACACCCAAACCAATTGCTGCGCCAATTATATATCCTCCCGCAATATCAGTATAAAAATGTTTTCCAGCTTCCGTCCGCAAATAACCGGTAATTATTGGAATTGTTGCTGCAGTACCCCAATTGATTACCCTTAGCCACTTATTTTCATCATCGATATAATAATAATCAATTAATGATGCAGCAAAAAAACAATTGTAAGCAGTAGAAGAAGTATGTCCACTTGGAAATGAACTCGTAGGGTCTTTACGCAAACGATAAACCGTACTGTAATTATCATTATAAGTATACGGCCTATTCCTGCCGACTGCACTTTTTAAAACCTCCGTAACACCATATGTTAGTGCGACACCTTCAGCAAAAACAACGGCATTTTTAAAAACCTGCCCATCTTCCTTATACGATGAAAAAATCGCTGCTGCACATGCCCCAAACGAAAGTGCATTAATGCCATCGCTCCAAATTTCTGCAACCCTGCCCTGTGCACTATCAAAATAAATAATATCGCGCTCAAATGCAGGAATATCAGATATATCTAATCCGGCTAAATCCTCAACACCTAAAGTGGGAGGGGGTAAAAATAAATCTGTTGTCACTAATATTATCGCAGGAGTAATTATAGCCAATTCACGTTTCCACGATAAATTATATCTTAAACTATCACAATTGTTTTGGACTCCAGGATACGGTGTCTGACCAAAAGAAAAGCATAACACAAAAAGTAATGGCAATAAACAAAAGTGATACTTTATTTTCATCATGCTATCTTACCATTAATAATCATAGTCGTAATCATATCCATAAATGTCATTCGATAATGATGAGCTCACCCTTGTCCTTCCAATTAAATGATAAGTATCAATAATTTCAGTTATTTGTTCCTGCAATTGTTGCTCATCAAGAATAACTTTTCCGAAATAAATAAATTCAGGTTCAAGTGTGTACTCGCCATCAGTTAAAGGCTGCAAACCAATACAATCCAGGTGCCAGGTTTTATCATCATCTAATTTACTTTTATAAAAATAGATGTAGCCTTTTCCCAATTCACCATCAACTTCCCTGCGTTCTATAAATTGAATGCTATCCCCTTCATCCTTAAATTCATATTGATATAAACACGCCTCTGTGATACTTAGCGGGTTAGTATAACTGCTGTCTATCAATTCAGTTTTTTTGAATTCAGTCAACTTTTTCATTATAATATACCGCCATTCCCTACTTTTTTGCAAGTTCATCCAAACAGAATCAGGCACCGGTTTGTTGGTTGTTTGTAAGGTTAAAGCAGTGGTATATATCAATTCCTCATCTTTACTTTTCAAAATTTTATCAAAATATTTTTTTACTGCCGGGTCATCATAAAATGTAGTTAATAATATGCTATAATAATCTTGTAAAGTATGCGCCCATGGAAATTTATTTAAGGAATCCGCCTCGCTATACAAATTGTCATAATCAAAATAGTTTGAAACGTCATAATCTTCATAACTATATGCATAATCAAATCCATAACTGGTATAATTTTCAAATTCATCCGGTCCCGTATAATTTCCATAAAAATTAAAGGTCCGTCCTCCAACCATACTACTCAATGAAGGGAAATAATATTTATTCTGATAGTCGCGATAACCAGATGAATAGTCGTCCTCATCTATAGTAACCATATTTCGCTTGTATTCAGCAGTTGCTTCGGCTAGAATTTGTTTTTTGAGTGCGCTATGCGGTTTTGATGTAATGTTATCATTTGATCTTATTGTTGCTAATAGACTATATATACCTGTTTTATATTCAGGGAAAGAAATGAAATCCAATAATGCCGGAAATAATTTTGTTGACAATTCGATCGTATCTTCAAAATGGTAAAACAAATAATCTAGCGTTACACCTTCTTTAGCTAACGGTGTTTCTATGTATAATAATTCCATAAAAGCGGCTAAAGCGGTGTCAGATTTTTGTCTGGATAATGCCCGCAAAGCAGCCAACTGAAACATGGACGTATCGCCTGCAGCTATATAAATTGTTTTAAGCAGTGGAACTATGCCGGGATGTTTTAATTCACCTAATTGATAAATAAAAGTAGCCCTGTCATCCGCCTTCAATGTTTTAAAACGTGGAGATTGAATAAATTGCATCATGTCATCGGCATCTTTATTTTTTAAATTCACTGTAATCAATGAATTTATGGCCTGCTTGCGCAATACGCTGTCTTCACTGTTCAGCTGTTCAAAAAACATATCTGTTGTAGATGTAAATATGCTGCGTCCTTTTATACTATCACCAGGTGCAAATGTGTTATAAAAAGCATCAACAAATAACGACGGTCCTTTTATTGTGTCTATGGTGGTAACTAATGAAAACAAAACGTCTGCCTTTAAAATAAACTTGCGGTAAATAGCCCTGGTGCTGTTGGTATCAGTAATAAAAAATGATAACTCCTGCAGACTGTCATGTTCTGCAAATTTCCGTCTGCTAATATGATAGTTGTTATAATTCGCATATACACTATCAAAACTTGCCCAAAATTTTTTCGAATCATCCTGGGCATAAAATTTATTGTATTTATGAAAACGCACCAAAATATTTTCCGGGGTTGCTTCCGAAGAAAATAACATTACTTTACTTTTTGATATAAAACTAATATCCTCCTTTTCCTCCTCGTCGTTATATGTATAAGGATAATAGTTGCCATAACTTATTTCGTCAATCGTAAGTAGTGTATCGACCTTTGGCACTATAGTTTTTACCGTAAAATCTAAGGCCGTATCTATATAAAATTCAAAAGGTTTAATATAACTGAATTGGGATAACTGAAAACTATTTAAAAACTTTTCAGGTGCAGAAGCTTGCTCGGTAAATGCAGCAAGCAGGAAATAATAAGGACCATTTATTATCACTTTAGTGTGTACATATGAATCATTACTTTTTGAAGTTCTGGTATATGCTGGATAGCCATTTTGATTGCTAAATTGATCTGCAACCAACGTATAATTGCTTTTTTTGAATTGTTCAGTAAACATATCTGAGAGTTGAACCAACTCAAAACTGTCTTCTTCAAAATTACTGGTCTCATTTAAATAATAACCGGTTAAATAGTAAAAGCCATCGTTATCTCTTGCTTGCAACTCCACAATACTTTGTTCGTCTTGAATGCTCGAATATTCACCAACCTCTGCACTAATGCGCACGTTCGGAGCACTTACACTAAATAGTCCCCATTTTGGCTGAAATGTTGACCACGAATTGGTATCGCTCTTTTTGAAATTAATACTCGAAAAAAAAGTTTGCATTTCTTTCGATTTTATGACAAAATCGCCAATGCCTGAAGCTTTAAATACAATAGTTTCCAGCGGTGTTACGTATAATTTAAAACGCATATAATTACCGCGTTTTGTTTTACTGGTTATGTCGTAACCAATGTAGCCGTTTGGCAATGAAATAGGTGTTTTGTTAGTAATATCACCCGGGATGTTTTCAAACAATAATTTATCAATATCAATTAAAATGTCCTGCTGCGATTGTTGTTTAATATCTCCTTTATGTGCTATACGCATCACGCTATAATAAGCGCTATTCGACATGTCCGGATATAAATAATATTGGTTAATCGTGTTCCAGGTTAATGAATATAATTTCCCCGGTGTTAAAACAGTAAATAAACTATCAGTTGCAGTTTGTAATTTCGGTGTATGCGCATAATGGATGCCATCAATTTTGTTTTTTTCTTTCGCGCTTTTATTCGAAATTTTTCCTTTAACCGGTTTAACGGTATATCCCATTTCTCGCAATAAAGTGAGTGCCCCACGTTGTCCGGGCAAATGCGCTGCACCAATACCGGTAAACACCACTTTGCCGCTGCGTAAAATTGAATCGAGGCGATTTACCATATTCACATTGCGTTCTTCAATAAAATATTTATGAAATTGCGAAGAGGGAGACGTTACACGTTCTAATGAATCTAATTTGTCTAAGTCACCATCGCGATATGCCTGATCTATTTGTTCACTAATACTCATTCCATCATCCTTAAACGCTTCTTGCATCCGCTTTTTTTCTATATATTTTTTTTCTTCATCTTCATCTTTAGAAGGTTCATAGGCTTTTTGCAAAAGTTTTAATACTTCTTGTTCTCCCTCAAGTGCTGCCACTTCTTTAGCTAATTTTTTACCACACTGGAAAATAAATAAATCAAGATAAGTTTCCTCTTCATAATCGGTGCGTTGAGCATCGTAGCGATATAAATATCCGTTTATCAACCAACTGTAATCTACAAACATACCCGCATACATATTGGCATCCGGAAATTCAATTTTAGTAGCTGTAGTGTAAAAATCCGACTGATTATATTCGTATGCATAATCCATCTCATCGTATTCGTAATTGTTGTTCGGTGATTTATCAGGATTGCCAAAATCATTTTCTATCCATGTTTCCGGATTGCTTTCCAATGCAATTACATCTGCACTTTTTAATGCAATAAAAAAACTATCGGTTAAATGAAAAGCAATTCTATCGCTCACATGCATGGTGCCGTATATATAGGAAGGCGCTGTTAAACCGTTACCACTGATTTCATAGAGTAACGAATTTGATTGTGCACGAACGCCGCTGTAAGTAAGCAGTACCAGAATGAGGATACTAAGTTTTTTGGTCATGTTTGGTGTTTTACCTAGGTTGCAATGTTAAACATAAATACGCATTTTAACCCCAATTTGGTATACCTGTAGCTACAAATAAATGTCATAAATTAACCGGCTCGGTGCTGTTCACTTTAGGATGTTGATGATTTTATGAGTGCAGGTTCATTATAAATCATATCCCTAACTAAATTTGCAGTATGGAGTCCACGCTTAAATACGACTATTCAAAGTTTACCGATTATGACATTCATCTGTTCCGCGAAGGCAAACACTTTAAGCTCTGGGAAAAATTTGGTGCTTTTGTATTAGATGAACCTGATCATACCGGTGTGTATTTTGCAGTTTGGGCACCTAATGCCAAAACAGTACATGTAACTGGCACATTTAACAATTGGGATAAACAACAACTGCCACTCAAGGTGCGCGACGATGGCTCCGGTATTTGGGAAGGAGTTGTAACTTCAGCACTTCCAGGCGATTTATATAAATTTATCATCTTAGGTGCCAATAACGAAATTTACGAAAAAGCGGACCCCTATGCACGACGCTCAGAACCGGCTCCAGGGACTGCTTCAGTAATTTGGGATAACAGCTACACCTGGAACGACAATGTGTGGATGGTAAAACGCAAACCCTTTGGATTTAATAAACCCATGAGCACCTATGAAGTGCATTTGGGATCCTGGGGACGACAACCCGATAATCCTGAAGGCTTTTTGAGTTACCGCGAACTGGCAGAAACCCTTGTGCCTTATGTAAAGGAAATGGGGTTCACCCATGTGGAACTGATGCCGGTTAGCGAACACCCGTTTTACGGATCATGGGGATATCAAACAACAGGGTATTTTGCGCCGACAAGCCGTTATGGAACACCTCAGGACCTCATGTATCTTATTGAATGTTTTCACAAAGAACATATCGGGGTTTTGCTCGATTGGGTGCCATCGCATTTCCCTGATGATGGGCATGGATTGATATTTTTCGACGGCACGCACCTGTATGAGCATGAGGACAAACGCAAAGGGTTTCACCCCGATTGGAATAGTTATATTTTTAATTACGGTCGTTTCGAAGTAAAAAGTTTTTTAATCAGCAGTGCACTCTATTGGCTCGAATGTTTCCATATCGATGGCTTGCGGGTTGATGCAGTAGCCAGCATGTTATACCTCGATTATTCCCGCAAAGAAGGAGAGTGGCTGCCCAATATTTATGGGGGAAACGAAAACCTCGAAGCCATTCAGTTTTTAAAAGAACTCAACGAAAGATTATACACCGAAATCCCCTCTACACTTACAATTGCCGAGGAGTCTACCAGTTGGCCAAAAGTGTCGAAACCCACATACGATGGTGGTTTAGGCTTTGGTATGAAATGGATGATGGGCTGGATGCACGATACCCTTAATTACTTTAAAGAAGAACCATTTTACCGAAAATACCATCAGGATAAACTCACATTTAGTATGTGGTATGCCTTCAGCGAAAATTTTGTGTTGAGCCTTTCTCACGATGAAGTGGTGCATGGTAAGTCCTCCCTCATCAACAAAATGCCCGGCGACGAATGGTTTAAGTTCGCCAATTTGCGATTGATGTATGGCTATATGTTCACCCATTCATTCCCGAAACTCATTTTCATGGGTGGGGAATTTGGGCAAAAAAAAGAATGGAACCACGACCAAAGCCTCGACTGGCATTTGCTGGAACATACTTCCCACAAGGGTTTGCAACAGTTTGTGAAAGACTTGAACCACTTGTATACCGGCGAAAAAAGTATGCATGAAAACGATTACAAACAAGAAGGTTTTGAGTGGATCGACCTCAACCACCGCGATGATTGTATTTTGATTTGGAAGCGACAAGGCAAAAATGCCAACGACCATTTGGTGATTGTGGGCAATTTCGACCAGCAAACGCATATCGACTTTGCCGTTCCGGTGTTTCAAAGAAACCACTATGTAGAGCTACTCAATAGCGATGCTGAAAAATATTACGGTTCAGGGTTGCTTAACACAGGTCTCCTGAAACCGGATACCAACGAAGAAACAATTACAGATGAAGACGGGAATACCACAACAGTGAAAAAACATAGTCTGAAAATTACCATTCCACCACTCTCACTTATTGTGCTGAAACCGGTGCTGAAACTCAGACGCAGCAAGCCTTAAAAGCAAAAAGGGAACCAGTTTTTCAACTGATTCCCTTTTTTGATAATGATGTTACAGATATAATTTACGCAAGTTTTACGTTCACTGCATTCAATCCTTTTTTGCCTTCCTGAAGGTCATAAACAACATTGTCGTTTTCGCGAATTTTATCGATCAGGCCTGAGGCATGTACGAAATATTCTTTTTGTGTTGATTCATCTTTAATGAAACCAAATCCTTTTGATTCATTATAGAATTTTACTGTTCCT
Source organism: Chitinophagales bacterium (assembly GCA_035439505.1). Classification (GTDB taxonomy): domain Bacteria; phylum Bacteroidota; class Bacteroidia; order Chitinophagales; family BACL12; genus UBA7236. The sequence goes on along the minus strand of DAORKJ010000134.1, from coordinate 1,154 downwards.
GTATTCATTGTAATTTTTAATTTATGTAAAGGTAGACATATTTACCACATAAACGCCCTTTTTTGTAAATAATCGTCGTTTTGGAAACGCTAAACCTAAATCCGGACATACATCTGTCTAAGAAAAGCCTAATTTATGAAAAACGATATGTGCAAAAAAATATTTAAAATATTTTTATAATGGCAAATATTGTTATAAATAATGCAATAAATGTAAGTATTTATGCAAATATTTAGTAATCGAGTTATTTGATGCTATTGCATTCCAGCCAATTAGGGTGCAAAAAAATAAATTAAGAAATTTTTGGCTTCAATAGTCCAATTCCTGCAAAAAGCAAAGCAAGCTCAGGTTTTGGCATAACGATTTGGCATAACACTTGGTTAATGCAGACTAACACATGCGATATTGGATGTGTTAGGCAAAAAAATTTACTGCTATGAAAAAGATGTTTCAATTAATGTTTGCTTTGGTAGTTATGGTTTCTACCACATTTTCAGCAAAAGCACAGGAGTATACTCCGGGTTCCTTCACCATTTCAGCCGGTTATGGTTTTCCAAGTATTACAAAAACCATATTTAACATTGTAGATGGCGACAAGATTTCATCCAGCTTTTACGGACCTTTTTACGGAAAAGCCGAGTATAAAATCAACGAAACCGTTGGCTTTGGTGTCAATTTTGCCTACGCATCCGGAACATCCACCTATTTAGCGCAGGATGAAGAAATAGATACCCTGTTTTACGATGGCGCGGTGAAATACAATGCCTACAGCATCTTAGCCCGTTTCAACTTCCATTTTGGGAATAGCGAAGTGTTTGACCCTTACGCCGGTATCGGTTTAGGTTATCGTCACAACAACTATAGTTATTCCGGTGGCGACCCCGACAATCAACCATTAGACGTGAGCGGTTTATTAAACACCGGCCTCGATTTCACCATCGGTGCCCGCTTTTACCTCACCGAAAACATAGGTCTTTACGGTGAAGTCGGCATTGCCAAAACACCTATTCAGGTAGGACTGGTAGTCACTTTATAAGCAACCACCGCTTAATAAAAATGAAATATATAACACCAAAAGGCTGTCGCACTGGCAGCCTTTTTTATTGCCTTTTCATCAAGTCCAAACATTACATTTTCACAATTTGGAGCATCAC
>DAORKJ010000133.1:2757-8411 GCA_035439505.1 Chitinophagales bacterium | reverse complement strand
CATTGCTTTAGCGTCGCCAAATAACATTCTTGTTTTGCTATCGTAAAATAATTCATTTTCGATACCGGCATAACCTTTTGCCATTGAACGTTTCATGACAATAATATTTTTAGCGGTATTCGCTTTGATAATTGGCATTCCATAAATAGGTGAACCCGGATCGGTTTCTGCTGCAGGGTTAACCACATCGTTTGCACCAATTACAATTACCACATCTGTGTTTGGTAACTGAGGATTGATGTCTTCCATTTCTTTTAATTTATCGTAAGAAACATCTGCTTCTGCTAATAATACGTTCATGTGACCAGGCATACGACCTGCAACCGGGTGAATAGCGAAGTTTACTTCTACACCTTTTTCTTCCAATACTTTTTCAAATTCGTGACAAGTATGTTGCGCTTGTGCAACTGCTAATCCGTATCCCGGAATAATAGTAACCTTTTGTGCATAGGCACATAAAATTGCGGTATCCGTTGCATTTATTTCTCTTATAGATAATCCTTCAGTAGATTTTCCTGTTGAGGTGTTAGTGCTAAATGCACCAATAATTACATTCCACAAACTTCTGTTCATGGCTTTACACATTAATACGGTTAAAATGGTACCTGCACTACCAACCAAAATACCACCGGTAAGCATTACCTGATTGTCGTATAAGAAACCGCCAAAAGCTGCAGCTACACCGGTAAATGAATTGAGTAATGAAATTACAACCGGCATATCAGCTCCACCAATCGGCATAACAAATAATACACCGTAAATTAATGATGCACCAAAAATAATCCAGATAACATTGCTGCTCATAAATTCCACATCATAAGATGCATAACCTACCAAAGCAATAATGGCGAATATAAATGTGTTGTTAAATATCTGCTGAAATTTGCTTCCTACGTCTTTAATTTTTCCTTCTAATTTTCCGTAAGCAATCATACTACCTGCAAATGAAATAGTACCAATCATTAATCCAAGGAAAATAATAAAACGTTCACCGAAAGCTTCAGGATGATGCGTATCCATTTCCACTATACCGATTAATGCCGCACAGGCACCACCCATTCCGTTAAATAACGATACCATTTGAGGCATTTGCGTCATTTTAACTTTCATGGCAGCAAAGTAACCAACAATGGTTCCTATTGCAATACCACCGAAAATCCACGCGAGGTTGCCAATCTTTTCACCTTCTCCGTTCTGGTGAAAAAATATGGTGCCTAAAATGGCAATAGCCATCCCGATTCCGGCATAAAAATTACCTTTTTTAGCAGTATCAGGCTTACCTAACATTTTTAAACCCACAATAAAACTCAAGCTGCCAAGCAGGTAACAAAGTTTTAAAATATCTAAATTACTCATAGTAAATATCTTTAGTCTTTATAATATTATATTTCAATTCAAATTTTATGTATAAATGTGTTAATCAGCACATAAGCACATTTCCACATCAGCACATTAGTTTCACTTTTTCTTCTTAAACATTTGCAACATACGATTAGTAACCACAAATCCCCCTACAACATTGAGTGTTCCAAGAATTACGGCTAAAAATCCCAATACTAATGCCAGCGTACTATCAGCATGTCCCATTACAATAATAGAACCGATAATTACCACACCGTGAATAGCGTTGGCACCACTCATTAATGGTGTATGCAAAATGGCAGGCACATTGCTAATTACTTCTACCCCTAAAAAAGCGGCAAGAATTAAAATATAAATAATATCCCAGGTATCAAGTGTTGTTAAAAATGCACCGGTTGTTTCTAAAAGTATCATACAATTATTATTTTCGGTTAATTGAGTTGGCTAAAAATATTATGCAGTAACGACTGCTTTTACACGTTCGTTTTTAATTTCACCTTCGTGTGCGATACAAGTACCTGTAACTAAATCGTCGGCAAAATTTAAATTGATATTACCATCTTTATCGATAATCAATTTGATGTAATTCAATATGTTTTTACCAAACATTTTGCTGGCATCGTAAGGCATGGTGGCTTGTAAATTACTATCGCCAATAACCGTTACACCATTTACAACAATTGTTTTTCCGTTTTCGGTTACTTCGCAGTTACCGCCAGTGCTTGCAGCTAGGTCGATAATTACTGAACCCGGTTTCATATTGGCAACGGTTTCTTTTAATAAAAGAATAGGTGCTTTACGACCCGGAATTTGTGCAGTACAAATAACCACATCCGCTTTTCCGGCGTGTTCCTGCACTTTTGCCTGTTGGCGTTTTTTAAATTCTTCGCTTTGCTCAACGGCATAGCCACCCGCACCTTTGTCCTCAGTTGCACCTTCTACTTCAATAAATTTGGCACCTAATGACAGCACTTCTTCTTTAGCAGCTGTCCGCACATCACTTGCTTCCACCACAGCGCCTAAACGTTTGGCAGTGGCAATAGCCTGTAATCCGGCAACACCGGCACCTAATATCACCACTTTGGCAGGAGTGATTGTTCCTGCAGCAGTCATAAACATTGGGAAGAACTTAGGAAGATGAGTAGCAGCCGTTAAAACCGCTTTATAACCGGCTACAGTCGCCATGGAGCTCAAAATATCCATAGCCTGAGCACGAGTGGTTCTAGGTATTACATCCAGACTGAAAGCAGTTACACCTGCCGCCTGACATGCTTTTACAAATGCCGTATTCGACAGCGGATTGAAACCGCCAATAAGCACCTTACCTTTACAGGCAGCTAGCTCTTCGTCGTTTAAGGCATGGATTTTAATTAAAATTTGACTCTGGCTGATAACCTGCTGACGAGTAGTGATTTCGGCTCCTTTTGCCGTGTAATCCGCGTCAGGGTAGCTGGCAGCCGTTCCGGCACCTGCTTCAACCAAAATTTTTTCAGCCTTTAAGGCCTTGAGTGTGGCGATATGCTCAGGTGTGATAGCTACACGCTTATCTGCTGAACCTTCTCCCAATATCCCTATTATCATGCACGAGTTTTTTGAAGGTGCAAATATAGCGATTTAGGAGGTAAGGTTTACCCCTATTTTCCCCTCAACTGGCAGTTGTAAACGGCTGAAAGTCACTAAATTCAAGCAAATAAACAGCCTTTTTTTGTTGATAATTATGTCCCGGAATGCCGATAACTTAATCTATTTTTTACCTTTACAACATGCATAAAATTAAACTTATCGTTTTAGTATGGATATTGGGTTTGGGCAAGGTATTGTTCGCAACCACCATTCAATCACCCTCAAAAAACCTGACCTTATTAGTTAGCATCGACAATGCTGGAATGGTGCATTATGACCTCATTCATAATGCAGGAACAGTTGTCCAAAATGCAAAAATGGGTTTTATACTCAAAGGAAATAATTTGCTTGATCGCGATTTTGAGTTGCTAAATGAAACTACACAAACTGTCGACAATTCCTGGCAACCTGTTTGGGGAGAAGTAAGTTCGATACGCAATAATTATCAGGAATTAATTTATGCCATCCGACAAAAAAATACCGGAACTCTCATCAATATTCATTTTCGTTTGTTTGACGACGGACTAGGATTTAGATATGAATTTCCTATTCAACCTAAATTAAAAGATTTTATAATTGAAGAAGAACTTACCGAATTTAAATTAAGCGGCAACCACACCGCATTTTGGATTCCAGGTGATTATGATACCAATGAATATCCTTACACTAAAAGCAGATTGAGTGAAGTGGATGCAGTAGCTAAATCGGAACAACATCAGGAAATTGCTACCAGAACACCCATCGGAAAAAATTATGTGCAAACGCCGCTTATGCTTAAAACAGATGGCGGATTGTATATTAATATTCATGAAGCAGCTTTAATTAATTATAGCGCTATGCAATTGCGTATTGATGCGACTACAAATACGTTGACTGCTGCATTAGTGCCCGATGCTGTTGGCAATAAAGTTTACATGAACACACCTTGTGTAACACCTTGGCGCACTATTGTGGTAAGCGATAAAGCAACAGATATTTTGGCTTCAAAACTCATATTAAATTTAAATGCTCCATCTGTTATTGAAGATGTAAGCTGGATTAAACCCGTGAAGTATATTGGTATTTGGTGGGATATGCATGTTGGTATTGCATACTGGAATTATTCGAATGTAACTAATATAAACCTTGCCACCACGGACTGGAGCAGCCTTCCTGCCAACGGAAGACATGGCGCTACCACTGAACGCGCAAAATATTGTATCGATTTTGCTGCTGAAAATGGATTTGATGCGGTATTAATTGAAGGATGGAATGTAGGTTGGGAAGATTGGTTTGGAAAATGGAAAGAAAATGTTTTTGATTTTGTAACACCATATCCCGATTTTAATGTCGCGGAATTACAACAATATGCTGCAGCTAAAAATGTTAAATTAATTATGCATCATGAAACATCCGCTTCGGTAACGAATTACGAACGCAGATTGCAGGAAGCTATGGAATTTATGTTAACCTATGGATATCCTGCAGTTAAAACAGGATATGTAGGAAGAATAATTCCAAGAGGTGAATATCACGATGGACAATGGATGGTAAATCATTACAATTATGTTGCAGCACAAATGGCAAAAAATAAATTGATGCTCGATGCACATGAACCTGTTCGGCCAACCGGTTTACATCGCACATATCCAAACTGGTTAGCTTGTGAAGCTGCGCGAGGTAACGAATTTAATGCTTGGAGCCAGGGCAATCCGCCTGAACATGAAACCATTTTGCCTTTTACAAGATTAATGGGCGGGCCAATGGATTACACACCCGGTATTTTTGAAATAAAAATGAATTATTACAAACCGGCATCCAATGAGCAGGTACACACAACATTAGCGAAACAGTTGGCATTATATCTCACCATGTATTCACCGTTACAAATGGCAGCCGATTTACCTGAAAATTATTTAAAATATCCTGATGCATTTCAGTTTATTAAAGATGTGGCGGTGGATTGGCAGGATACCAAATATTTAGAAGCAGAACCCGGTGATTATATCACTGTTGCAAGGAAAGCAAAAAATAGCAGTAAATGGTTTGTTGGTGCAATAACAGATGAAAATAAACGGAATGCCACTATCAATTTAAATTTTCTGGATGCTAATAAATTATATATCGCCACAATTTATGCCGATGGTGCTACTGCTGATTGGCAAAATAATCCTCAGCAATATCAAATTAAAAAATTTGTAGTTAAAGCAGGGCAAAATTTATCTGTCCCTTTGGCAGCCGGCGGGGGATGTGCCATTAGTATTTTTCCTGCTGCTGAGGAAGACGTTAATGGTGTTCCACAATATAAGGGAAAATGGGAAACCAATAAATAATTTTAATTTTGCGACTTAATTTACAGATATGGACGAATTAGTAGTTAAAGACAGCAATGGTGCAGTATTACAAGATGGCGATACTGTTATGGTAGTAAAAACGTTAAAAGTTAAGGGCTCTTCCATCACCATTAAACAAGGTACAATTGTCAAAAAAATACGATTGACCGATGATGAAGAATTAATTGAAGGAAAGGTAGAAGGTTCGGTAGTTGTGTTGCGTACCGAATTCCTTAAAAAGAAATAAACCGACTGTTTGGCAATCGGTTTATTATTTATTTCGGGAATTTTTATCGGTTATTCTTTTAATGTTTCGAACCAGATATTGGCAAATATAAAACATGGTTCGGCGCAATC
>DAORKJ010000133.1:0-2657 GCA_035439505.1 Chitinophagales bacterium | reverse complement strand
AATAAAGTATCATATGGTGAAGCTAAATAATCGGAAGGGCTATCATACATTTGGTAAACTTCATTATACGCAAACATTAAATATGGCAAATAAAAAGGCGCACCATACGGCTGGTCGGCAATTACAAAATCAGTTTGTGCGCCATCCATATCATAAGGACCACTCATTGGTGCACTTGCAGTAATCGTAAATTCACCAACATGATTTTCTTGAATTTCTTTTGTGGTAGCCATAGCAGCATGTCCGCCCTGAGAATAACCAAATATGAATAATTGTTCATTTAGTGCAATTGTTTTAGAATCGGCCAGCGTTTTTGCAGCACGTAATAAATCGATACTTGCAGTGGCTTCGGTTTTTGCGTGACAATATAAATGTCTGCCAGGCGAATCTCCCATACCAATATAATCGGGTAAACACATTATATATCCTGCACAGCCGAATAATATGCCTAATACCAACTCATCACTTTCGTAACTGGGAACATCATATCGGTTCATTACAGTGCCGTGTGCGTAATTACACAATGGAAATGCTACATCACTACCCTGTGGTAAAACAACTGCACCTGAAGCTTGTGTTTCATTATTAAAAGCATCTACCGTTTTATAAACAATACGATAAATATCTATCGGAAAATCATTCGGATAAGTAAGTAAATCAGGATCGTAAGCTGAAAGCGCAGAATCTGTTTGTGCAATCGTCCAGCTGTGTAATAATTCAATACTGATTATTTCACCCCGAAATTCAAAATCCAGTTCTTTCGGTTCCGTAATTAAACCGTTTTTACAACCGGAAATAAAAATGGTTGTAGTTAACAATAATAGTGAAAAACTAAGGCGTAATTTAGGATTAGGCATGTGGTAATGTTTAGATAAAGATACTCAATTGTAACAATATGCTCAGCAATAGAACATATTTTGTGCTTGTATAAAAAAAAAGGCATTCAAAATTTGAATGCCTTTAAATAGGTTATTGTTTGATAAATTGCTCTTGCACCCAATGTTGATTACCCGATAAAGCATCGTCAACTAATACACGTAATGTGTACATACCTGTCGGCAACGTAGCAATATCTATAGCAATATTGTTGTAAGCAACACCAGCAGCACTTTCGCTGTAAACTAAAGCGCCGATATTATTATACAATTCAATTGTATACACATTACCTTTCGCATCATGTCGGTAAAAATTAATTGTTTCAGTTGCTGGGTTTGGATACAACATGATACCGTCATCATTAATATGTAATGTTTCAGGAATTGTTCTTAAACTGGTATCAGCATATAATGTACAATTTGCCCAGGCTACACCATCTTTCACATAATTTTTTCCGAAGTCGGAATTTACCATATGCGTTAATAATTTTCTCGCTTCGATATCATACATCGAATCAATTAAATGATAACCATCTTCAGGGTTGTATACACTGCAGGTATATTGCATGCCATCTGTTGCGCGAGGTGTTTCCCCATCTACCCAAAAATAAGGTCCCCATGTTACGAAAGGTGCTTTAACGCCGGCGCCATAATATTTTAAAGCCGGGTCTGCATTTATCTGGCGTTCAATTAACCATTTTATGGAAAAATTATTCCAATAGGAAGATGGTTCTGAAATAGCAGGATATTGTTCCAATAAAGTATCTGCAAATCCGCCGTAGTGGCGACCACTCAAATACATAATTTTCATGTTAGGGAAATAATCCATCAGTATATGTAAATAGGTAATTAAATCATCAGTAACCTGCTCAGGGGTTTCCGGAAAAGTTTGAGGTGGTGCCAGAGAATCATATTTATCGTTAAAGTACATCCAACCAACCTGCACTTGTTCAGTAGTATAGCCTTTTTCAATAACTTTTTCGACAATAGTTTCCCAATAGGTGTCTGCGCCATCGCCAATAGCTACCTGCAATCCTTTGCCTCCGATACATAAATTCATAGCATCGAAACAAGGATTAGTATGGTAGTCACTATCTAACGTGTCACGCACAATTTGGACAAATTTGTTCATAATTTGCCCCGGCAACGATGGGCCATATCCTGCCATTAGGACTACTCCGTTATCGTAGTTAATATTCCCGGCGCCGTCTAACGGTTTGAGGTTTTTTGCATACGTTTTCCCTTTTTTGTAATGGGTAGAAATAGGGTCTTCAGCATTACTGCCAAAAGGATACAATCCGCCCTGAAAACCTTCGTAAGTGCCGGTTCCCAGGTCATTTAATGGAATTAACCCGGTTGAGTCGTTTGAACAAATTACACCTTGTGCTCGTAGTGTTTCATTTGCATTGCTAAGCAGCAATAGCAAGGCCAATAGTATTGGCAGTTTGTGTTTTGTGTGCATGTGATAGGTCTTGTGGATACAATAAAGATAATAATTTTATCTAAAAAAATAAAATCACAATCGGATACCTATAAACTAGAGGAGAGAAATAAAACCCCGGCACTAAATGCACCGGGGGTAATAATATGTTATTGTTTGATAAATTTCTGCTGCAACCACTGCAATTTACCGCTTGCCGAATCATCAATGGCAACCCGTAAAAAATACATGCCGCTATTTAAGTCTGCAATGTCAACTGCCAAATTATTAGTTAATACACCATCGCCTGATTCCTGATAAACCAATTGTCCGAGTTGATTATAAATTTCAACTGCATATAA
>DAORKJ010000132.1:7036-8601 GCA_035439505.1 Chitinophagales bacterium | reverse complement strand
GAAGGGGTAGGAGGAATGTTATACTCCAAATATTTTTAATCGATATAATTTAATTAACTCAGACTGCTTTGTTTTGCAGTTTGTTGCGAAATACACTGAGTTTTAAATTTTCACTCATCATGTGGATGCCGTTGTAAATCATGACTAAACTTACCATCATAATAACGTGGCTGATGTCTTTATAATTAAACCAGGGACTTAATGAAAATTGTTTGGTATGAATTAATACGGTAAAAAATGAAATCCCCATTCCCGACATAATCCAACCACTTCCGTTGTGACTGCGCAACCAGGCTACCAGGTGTGTAATAAATATGAGAAATAAACCTGCTGCTGCGTGAATTTTAAAAATTTCGAAATTGTTGGTTATTACGGTATACACTGTGAATACAGCTAATAATGTGTAGTTGGCAATGGTGAGCACTGTTCGGATAGAGGGTAACATTTTAGTAAACCGGATAGTTGCTTTTAATGCAAAAAACACAGAAATACTGCTAAAAACGGTCATGGCCATAAACAGGGTATTATACCAGCGGATGGCATCTGAGCCATTGAGTGCGTGTGCAATGGCGCCCGTACCTGTTGAAAAACCCATAAAAAGGAAAAACATGCGCCACGAATTGTTAAAAAAGCTCTCGTTGAGCCTGTTTTTAATTCGAGCGAACAGGGTAAAACTAATTACCGCTAAAACGATATCTGTTAAACTGGTTACCGGCTCGCCAATGGTGAGGCCTGCTACAGTTATGATTTCTATCTCCAAGGTCGGATCCTGCTGTTTTGGTCATCCGACACCTGTTTGCCGGCATTGCAATGTTATAAAAAGTTGGGCAAAATTAAGGTATCTGTTTGTACAATTTTGTGACTTCGCCACCTGATGCCACATTTTAACACCTAAATTGCGCACAACCTTACCTGCAAGCTTATTTCAGGGATAAAATCCAGTTGGCGATGATGGACATAGCCTGTTCGTTAAAGGTTTCCTCAATGGTGCCATATTCGGCAGGATTGCCGGAAAGTGACTGTTGAAACAAGTGATTGAGGTTTTGTAACGGCAGTATTTTATAGTTTTTATTACCGGCTTTTGTGAGTGCTTTTTCAATTGCTTCGAGATTTTCTTTATACGGCACCTGCAAGTCGGTTGTGCCATTTATTGCTAAAACAGGAATGGTAGTGTGTTCTAATGTTGGTCGTGGATTGTAGGCAAGAAAAAATTGCATCCATTCGCCAATATATATATCTAAACCCTCTTCTACATCATCTTCGGTCATTTCAAGTTCATCGAGAATATGTTTTGGTGTATTGGCAATAAAATTTTTGTTGAGGGTAATCATATTATTTCGCATTACATCATTGTCTATTTCATCTTTTGCTACCTGCATAATATTTTTTCTTAATTCGTGCAGTGCTTTTATGCTCTCATCAGATATACCCGATGCTTTTGCAATTAAATCGCCTTGTAATAATAAAATAGAATCGCCTGGAATGCCGGGACCAGCCATTAACACAATAAAATCTACCTCCTTATTTTCTGAAGCAGTAATTGGTGCAATTAATCCGCCTTCGCT
>DAORKJ010000132.1:0-6936 GCA_035439505.1 Chitinophagales bacterium | reverse complement strand
CTGTTTTGAGGGCCACTTCCTGAAACCAAAACAACCGCATTAAACGGGCCTTTACCTTCGGGAATGGTAAGTGTTCCTGCCAGTTCAACACCGGGTGCTTCGTTGTTAAGGAATGTAATATTTTCTGATTGATATGGATAAGGTAGTTTAGGCGTTTGTGGTCGTTTAAGTGCAGGAACAGAATCAACTTTTACGAGGGCTAACGGAATTTTATTTGGTCCCTGTAGCCATAATCCTTCGAATTGTTTTTTCTCTGCATTATAGGTGCCTTTGTAACCACCATTAATGGCCGGAACAGCAATATTAAGTTCACCATTTATATAGGTTGTTGATGAGGACGGAATACCGAAAGCACCTTGGTCTGGACTATCTAATGTACTATTAAGTGAATCGTTTGAACCATTTATATTAAATACCACGCGTAATTCAACACCAACATTTAATTTTCCTAACCATGCTCCGTTTATTTCCTGTCCAAAAGCGAAGGCATTAATAATGCAGATACCTATTAGTAGCAAAAGTTTTTTCATAACACCGATTTTTTTTACAAATGTACATGCACAAAAAAGCTGGTTCAAATTTTTTAGCTGAACGCAGATAATTGACAGACGAAACCGGAAATATCGGTTATGCTGATAAATAAAATGATAACATTAAGCAGTTCTGCCCGGATACTCTTTGAGTGCAGCATCGAGACAATCCATTGCTTTATTGATATCATTTTTATTCAACACATAAGCGATACGCACTTCATTTTTTCCTAATCCCGGTGTAGAATAAAATCCGGTTGCAGGAGCAAGCATTACCGTTTCATTGTTGAGGTTGAATGATTCAAGCAACCATTGACAAAATACGTCAGCATCATCGATTGGTAGTCGCGCTATGGCATAAAAAGCGCCACCAGGAGTTGGGCATAACACGCCGTCCATTGCATTTAATCGTTGCACACATAAATTGCGACGTTCCACATATTCTTTTTCTACTTCCGTAAAATACGATTCAGGAACATCGAGAAATGCTTCGGCAAGTACTTGTTCCAACGTTGGTGGAGATAAACGTGCTTGCGCAAATTTCATTGCGGTTTCCATTACTTTATTATTGCGGGAAATTAATGCACCAATACGTGCACCGCATGCGCTATATCTTTTGGAAATGGAATCCATTAAAATGACATGTTCGTCCAACCCATCTAAATTCATTACTGAAAAATGTTCTTTTCCGTCGTAAACAAATTCGCGATATACTTCATCGGCAAACAGGAATAAATCGTATTTAATAATGATATCTCTCAATTGCATCAATTCTTCTTTTGAGTAGAGATATCCGGTAGGGTTGTTGGGATTACAAATTAAAATTGCCTTTGTTTTCGGGGTAATCATTTTTTCAAATTCCGAAACCGGTGGCAATGCAAAACCATTTTCGATATGAGAAGTAATGGGTTTAATAACAATATTTCCTGCAGTAGAAAATCCGTTATAATTAGCATACAATGGTTCAGGAATAATCACCTCATCACCGGCATCGAGACAACTCATCATACCAAACATAATAGCTTCGGAGCCACCTGTGGTAATCATAATTTGATGGTGGTTGATATCAATGTTGCGGCTTTTATAATACTGAACTAATTTACGGCGATAGGATTCAAAACCAGCAGAATGGGAATATTCTAAAACTTTTAAATCGGTGTGTTTAACAGCGTCCATCATTTGAGTCGGTGTAGCAATATCGGGTTGTCCGATATTCAAATGATATATTTTAATTCCTCTGAGTTTAGCTTTTTCTGCAAAGGGCACTAATTTTCTGATTGGCGATGCGGGCATTTGGTTTCCGCGTTGTGATATTTTCGGCATGGGGCAAAGGTAAGTATAATGTGCCGATGTGTCAATACACCCAAAAGTTAGCAATAAATAGTACACTAATACAACAACACCTGTCAGGTTTTAAGACCTGTCAGGTGTCGAAAACTACCTATAGCTACCATCAAAAAAAAACTCCGCAAGTCTTCAAGACTTGCGGAGTTGTCGCAGATTTCGTTTAAGTATTAATTTCCGAAAATCGTTTCCTGAGCAGGAACACTTCCTGCATCATCTTTTATTACAGTGCCTTTAAAAGTCAATTTAACGCTTGGTGTGCTTGCATTCGATAAAACGGTAATAGATTTAGTAAATCCACCTTCGTTCGCTGCATTATACACTGCAGAAATATATCCTTTTTGTCCCGGAGCAATTGGTTCTTTAGTCCATTCAGTATTAGTACAACCACATGTTTTTTGAACATCAGTAATAATAAGGGCTTCTTTACCGGTATTGATAAATTCATACTTTGCTGTTGCAGGTATACCTTGCGGGATTTTACCAAAATCGTAAGTATCAGACACCCATTCAAATGCCGCTGCATTCGGATTAGATACGCTGCTGGCTGTTTGTGCTGAAACAATTCCTGTTACGGCTACAAAAGCGATTATAGATAATATTTTTTTCATTGACTTGTAGTTTATTGAGATTAATTGCCTCCCTGATTAAAAATATTGTTTTGTTCAGGAACACTACCTGCTTGCTCAGATTTTAACACTGTTCCTTTGAAATATAATTTCACTGAAGGTGTTTTTGAATCAGACTGAACAGTGATTGCTTTGGTGAAAGGTCCTTCTTTAGCAGCATTAAATTCAGCCATCACAAAACCTTGTTGACCAGGCATAATAGGTTCTTTAGTCCAGTCAGTCACTGTGCAACCACAAGTTTTTTGAACGTTTGATATAATAATAGGTGATTTACCGGTATTGGTAAACAAAAATTTGTTTTTAACCGGAACACCCTGAGGTATAGTTCCAAAATCATGCGTTTCTTCAGCCCACTGGAATTCACCTGCATCAGGATTAATAACCGGAGTTGCGGTTGTTGAACCTGTAGAAGGAGAAACTGAAGTTTGCGCAAACGATGCGGTGGCGATCAACATGATCAACGGGAGTGTGTAGAACAATTTTTTCATAATATAATACAATTTTAGTTGTTAATGCTTACTGATGTAAAAATATCAAATCTTGTTAAAAGGTTTGAATCCGCAGAAAACATACAAGAATTATACCAGTAGCCGTTGTACCGCAATTTTTTTTCAAAATACCCATTTATGCAACCGGAGACCAGGCTTATTTATGTATTTTTGCAGCCTTATTCTTTAATAATATGTCGGAATTAATGCAAAATAATAATATCACTTTTGAGGCCTTTAAGCAGGACGTTATCAACGACTTCAAAATGGCTTGTTTGAGCCGTGAGGTAAGCCTTTTAGGCCGTAAAGAGGTGTTAACCGGAAAGGCCAAGTTTGGCATTTTTGGCGATGGCAAAGAGGTTGCTCAAATTGCCATGGCAAAGGTTTTTAAGGCCGGCGACTTTAGGTCGGGGTATTATCGCGACCAGACTTTTATGTTTAGCTCCGGAATGGCTTCACCTGAACATTTTTTTGCGCAGTTGTACGCTATTCCTGATACAATTATAGAACCGAATTCGGGTGGAAGGCAGATGAATGGCCATTTTGCGACACGTTTACTCGACAATAATGGCAATTGGAACGACCAAACCGCTACTAAAAATACTTCTTCAGATACATCTCCTACGGCATCACAAATGGTGCGCGCTGTGGGTTTGGCTTTAGCATCGAAATTATACAGACAAAATCCGGAAACAGATAGCCGAGGATTTTCGGTAAATGGAAATGAGGTGGTTTTCGCTACTATCGGTGATGCCAGCACTTCTGAAGGCGTGTTTTGGGAAGCAGTGAATGCTGCAGGGGTGTTAAAAATTCCACTTGCGTTTTTTGTTTGGGACGATGGTTATGGCATTTCTGTTCCGCAAAAATATCAGACTACCAAACAGAATATTTCAGAAGTGTTATCCGGTTTCCAGTTGGATGAAGAAGGCAATGGGGTGAGAATTTATGAAGTGAAAGGCTGGGATTATGCTGCCCTGGTTCAAACATTTGAGGAAGGCATTGAACTTTGCCGTCGCGAACATGTACCTGTGTTTTTTCACGTAACAGAGGTAACACAACCACAAGGTCACTCCACTTCAGGTTCTCATGAACGTTATAAATCTAAGGAAAGACTGGAATGGGAAGCGGAATGGGATTGTATTCAAAAAATGAAAACCTGGATGATTGCGTCAAGCATAGCTACAGATGAGCAAATTCAGGGTATGATAGCTGAGGCTAAAGAAATAGCTAAAGCAGAACAAAAAGCGGCCTGGAATAAACACCTTTTGTCTATTAAGGCAGACATGGATGTATTGTTTTCTCTACTAACAGGGCTGGAATCCAATACCAACAATACTTCAGGAGTTAACCAAGCAATATCAACATTAAGGTCGACAATTGACCCTGTGCGTCGTGATGTGATGAAAGCGGCTAAACATGCATTGTATGCTACTGCCGGCGAAACAAGTGGTGAAAGGACTGCTCTATTAGATTGGGTAAAGCAATACGACCAGCTTAACGATGTGCGATACAATGGAAATTTATGGAGTAATTCAGATGATGCCGTGATAAAAGCGGCTGTGATTCAACCTGAATACGCTACCGACGCTCCACTTGTTAACGGTTTTGAGATTATTAATAAGTGTTTCGACGAGCATTTTGCTAAAAATGATAAAATATTCGCTTTTGGTGAAGATTTGGGTAAAATTGGAGATGTAAATCAGGGATTTGCCGGCTTACAGGAAAAATATGGCGAAAACCGGATTTTTGATGTGGGAATTCGCGAAGCTACCATAGTTGGCCAGGGTATTGGTATGGCCATGCGTGGTATGCGACCAATAGCAGAAATTCAATATTTAGATTATTTATTATATGGATTACAGCCAATCTGCGATGACCTGGCAACTTTACAATACAGAACAGCAGGGGGACAGAAAGCACCTGTAATTATCAGAACCAGAGGACATCGTTTAGAAGGTATTTGGCATACCGGCTCTCCAATGGGTATGATTGTGCACGCTTGTCGCGGTGTACATGTTTGTGTGCCGAGAAATATGACTCAGGCTGCCGGGATGTATAATCTGCTGTTAAACTGTGATGAACCGGCTATTGTAATTGAGTGCTTAAATGGTTATCGTCTGAAAGAACCACTTCCAACAAATATTTCTGCATTCACAGTTCCTTTAGGTGTTCCTGAAATTTTAACGCAGGGTGATGATATTACGGTGGTATCCTATGGTTCTACATTACGTATTGTTCAAGATGCATGCAAGTTGCTGGCAGAACGCGGAATTAGTGCAGAAATAATTGATGTTCAAACACTTATGCCTTTTGATATTTATGGTATTATTCGCGAGTCGGTAAAACGCACCAGCCGAGTGATATTTATAGATGAAGATGTTCCGGGCGGAGCAACTGCTTATATGATGCAACAAGTATTTAAAGATGAGAGCTTGTTCAGGTATTTGGATGCATTTCCTAAATGTTTGAGTGCACGTGATAATCGCTCGGCTTATGCTAGTGATGGCGACTACTTTTGCAAACCGAATGAGGAGGATATTTTTGAGGCAATCTACAGCATGATGCATGATGTGAGCCCTAAAAGTCACCCGGCTATCTTTTAATTAAACGTAAATGCCAGGGTAAAAAAACCTGCCAATTCTGAACGAAGGAAGGAAGTGGAACGGGCTGTAATACGTTGATATTAGGGCGTTTCAGTCAATTTTCCATCCCGAATTTCCAAGCACGGTGCTTACAAAAGTCACCAAAAATATTTTGAGATAGATGCATTATGTTATAGTTTTGCATCGTTAAACAATTTATTAATTATTATTTTTTTTTAAAATGGAAACTGGTAAAATTAAATTTTTCAATGCCACCAAAGGTTTTGGTTTTATTGTTAAAGACGGAACAAACGAAGAAATTTTTGTTCATCAATCAGGTTTGATTGATAAAGTAAAACAAAACGACCTCGTTACATTCGACATCGTTGATGGCCGTAAAGGTAAAAATGCTGTTAATGTAAAGATTGTTGGATAATAACAACACACAGCAAAGAAATAAAAAACCCTGACGATTGTCAGGGTTTTTTTTATGCTTAAATTATTTAGTTTTCTGATTCATCCATGTTATGGAAAATATTCACCACATCATCATCTTCTTCTAATTTTTCTATCAGGTTATTTACCAAATTTTCGTTGTCGGCATTTAATTTAATTTTATCATGAGGCAAACGTAATAATTCCGCACCCATGATTTCAATTTTCATATCATCCAACTTTTTCTGCATGGTACCAAAATCGTTGAAAGTAGTTTCAACATATACCACGCCTTCTTCTTCGTAAATATCTTCAGCACCAGCATCAATCAGATCGAGTTCCATTTCTTCAAGATTGATTTTAGTAGCCTCAATTTTAAAGATGCCCTTGCGGTCGAACAAGTAACCAACCGAACCACTTGTGCCTAATGCACCACCACCACGGCTGAACAACAAACGAACATTAGCTACGGTACGTGTGGTATTATCGGTAGCGCATTCTACCATCATAGCAACACCGCCGGGTCCAATTCCTTCATATACTACTTCTTCGAAATTGCCTTCTTCTTTGCTCGAAGCACGTTTGATTGCAGAGTCAACTCTGTCCTTAGGCATTTGAACAGATTTGGCATTTTGAATGGCCAAACGCAACTTAGGATTAGTATCAGGGTTAGGTCCGCCATTTTTTACAGCAATAGCAATTTCACGTCCGATACGGGTGAAGTTTTTCGCCATTGCATCCCAGCGTTTAAATTTTTTCTCTTTGCGATATTCGAAGGCACGTCCCATTGGTAAAGTAATTTTGAGGATGCAAATTTAATTTGTTCGGGCACAATTGCCAACTTGAAACCGATTTCCTGTCAGAATACCACAAATTTGTGTGCCGAAACCTCATTGTCAGCTGTCAGACGGAAGAAATATACGCCACT
>DAORKJ010000131.1:0-8667 GCA_035439505.1 Chitinophagales bacterium | reverse complement strand
TTGTGTCCTGCTTTAATTAGCAATTTTACAAAGTTACTTTCGTGTGTATCAAAAGGACACCAAATAAAGCTATTGGGTTTAATGTATTTCAATAGCGGTTCAATCGCATAATTTGGAGTGTAAAATTCATCATTTGGATTTACTTCTCCTTGCTTTTCAGCTTTGTTTGTTATTAAGTCTAATTTCATATCTCCGAAGCCCGATGGCTTAGAAATCAATAATATCTGGTTAAATGTGAATATAATTTTGCCATTAATTAATTGTTTGAATATACAACCTACCAACGCCAATACGAGCATCGGCAACAACAACATTCGCAGCATTGCCCATGATAACCTGCCCACAAAGCATCGTTGTGTAAACAGGCAGCTCCGTGTTAATCGATGAGTCAATTATTGTTGCTCCTGTCAACATATCATCCAACCTAAAATACACCACACTGTCATTTGGCTTGGCATATATGTAAGCAATATAACCCTGACTGTCCGCCAAAGCAGGTTGACCCGCAATCGTTTCCTTTACACCAGTTCCGGCAGCATCATTATGCAGGAATGTTATCGCTGTATCACCAGCCTCAATACAAAATCCGAGAGTATTGGCCAAGGTCGATGGCTGAACAGTTACAACAGCAGTAGTGCTCGCGCTAAACCCAACAAACAGCCTGTCACCAGCAGTCCAGTTATCCAATCCAAATTTGCAGCAGAAGAAAAATCCGCCCTGACCCGCAGCATTGCCACGGTAAAACTGTGCTTCCGTTCTTATCCCTACCTGCTGATTTGCGGTAGTTACCACACTGGCAAACGTAGAACGCCTCATGGCTGTATATAAATTCGTTGTTGTAGGAGGCACTGAAGCAGCCGTACCAAGGTTAGAACCATTCGTCCCCAGGTAAACACCAGCCGCAGCAGCCGGAACCCACATCGCAAATGCAGTTTCCCACAACCCCTCCTGAAGCGGAGTATTAAAACCTAGCGGAGACTTATAAAACAAAAACATTTTTCCGGCAAGATCACCGGTCCAAAAAGACATTTTATCCGCAGCCGGTGTAGATGGTGGTGAAATCTTATCCAAAATAAACTCGTTACCACTTCCTCCCAATGTCAGCAGCTCGAAACCCGAACCATCTGTGAACTGCAGAACCTGTGTCGACGCAACAACACCCTTCCACAATATACCCTCTGTTCCATTGGCATCATACTTAACAGTTACCGTAGCAGATGCAGTATCAGTATTGTAAATTGAAATATAATCAATCACGCGGTAAGTATTCGCACCTGGCGCCGCTACCACAACAGCATCAGTAGTGTTGTTGCTCTGTCCCACACTCCTACCCGGTAGGAATGCTTCAGATGGCGTAAACGCAATATCACGAAACGAAGCATTGAAATGTAATTGGTTAGCAGAAACAGCACCACCAAGCACCATCTCTATTTTGTCAGTTGTTGAGCCTAATATCAGCATCGTATAAAATTTCTTATTAAACCTGGAACCATTGTTGCAATCTCGGCTATCTCGGAAGTAAGTGTAGCTATATCGTCTGAATTTTGACCCTGTGCAGCCTGTAGTGCAGTCAGCTCGTCCTGTAAGTCCTGTTGGTCTGTAATGTTGCCGCCAATAGCCCCCCAATTAGATTGTCCTGATGGAGCTGCAGAACCATCGTCAAGCAAAAACCATTCAGAAGGATTATCACGAACCACATTAGCATCTCTGGTAATCGCATTCTTTTTAACCCATGTTTTCCTCACTCGCGGCATTATGCAAAAATAAAAAAAGCACCGGACTTCTGCCCGATGCTCTTTTTTTTACTCTTCGTTTCGATTTTACAAATAAAGTAAATATCGGCTGCATTTCGTGTATAATCCATCATCATACCGTAAATCAACAGGATAAACCTGAAACGAATTCATCTCATCTTCGCCGGTAAGGCATGGTTCAATCAGCAAAAGCCTGTGGACCAAAACAGGGCATGAATTCGCTTTTATTTTTAGAAGCAGAACGAAAAGCAATAATAATATCGCAATTACTATCAGCATTTTTTAAAGCAGTTCTTTAATTATGTTAGATAATTGTTCCTGTGTGCGAATTAACGCCTCGTCAGCCAGGTCAATAGTGTAGGTGTAATAACCAATTGATTGTCCATTCGGAGACGTATCAGCACCACAAATTCGGTCTTCTATTTCAGAAAGCTCCTTGTCAAAATTTTCAAAAGGAGTTGTAGTTAATGCTGAAATCGCTGCGGCATTTCTAACGTTTTGACGGGCATTATTAACAGCTGTCCGGGAAAGTTTAAGCACTCGCAGTTTAAAATCTTCCATAGCTATAGCTGATTTTGCATTTTCAACAGCTACTTTTACATGCGCCTCAACAATCTGTTGTATTGAGGGTTGTTTGATTTTAGCCTTAATGTTGGACTTAGCCGCTGTTCTTTTTCGTGTCGCGGCAGACACTCTCGTGTTTTTTCTCGTACTTTTTGCCATAATCGTTTTTTTATAAAGTTAATTAATTATTTATACACCCCTTTTAGAATATGCTTACCACCCAGCATGTTTATCCCGATGAATTAGCAGTCGCATACCTTTTTACTTGGTTTACAGCCCAATGAAGGAAATAACCAGCGTTTTTTCAAACACTCTGCAGGTGGTGGGTATGTACAACTTCCATCATCAACAGTAGCATCAGGATTGTAATTGGTAGCCTTCGCATCCATACAACCCGGAACGTCAACAACCTCTACCACGTATTCTATGTAACCCCATCCATCGTAAGGAACGCCAGTTGAATAATTTGCTCCGGTATAAGCGGGTATCTTTGTGGTTCCTTTTCCCATGTAACCCGAACCGCCGGAAGTTTCCCACGACTTGCCGCCTACGTATCGGCAATTGGTTATTAGCTGCGTTCCTTTCGGGATGGTAAAATTTGGCGCACCTGATCCATAGCCAAATCGGTAAACATGATACCCAACACCTAGCGATATACTTTCTGTCGGCAGCTCCTCAACAACACCGGTTTCATTAAACAACTCAAACGCAAAATACTCCATCTTTTTCACGTTGGTTAATGATACATCATACTTGCTTGGTGGAGCAATCAACCCATTAAGAGCAATACCGGCATGAATATCCACACTTGCGGTATGCTCATAAGCCATTAGCTCATGTAACACATCGTATATAATTCCTGAATAAGCAACAGTGTTTCTGATTTGTGACGTTCCGATATCCGCGTTATCCAAACTCTCGTCATCGCTTGGAACAATCCCGATTTCAGTGAAATGTACTTTGATATTAGGGAAATTAGCTCTTAGGTATGCAATGGTTTGTGATGCAAGGCTAGGCTTCAATGTAGCCAGTGTATCATAAAACAACAGCTTAGTGCTTGGACTGGTTGGATTATACACCAACTGCGATGGAACCGTTTTCAAAAAGGCTGCATCTTTTTCATTGATATATGAATGCCAACTAATCCGTGCGTTATTAGCAACACAGTAAATGTACGCCTCAGAATTCCACTCCAAACTTCCTTTTTTGGGACCGGGTATCGTTGAACCCTCCGGACGCGGCATGACATTAAGCACAAAAACAGTATTTGGGTATTTTTCCTTTATCTTATCAATGGTCGTTTGATATTCACCAATGTAAGTGCTAAATGTGTGCTTAAACTGTCCGGCATATCGCTCGTTTCCTAGTTCAATAAACGGAACTACACCCCTTGCGTAAAAGCTATCAACAGTTGCTAAATTGTAATCTGCCGAATTAGCTTTTGCCGTAATCATTACGTCCAATCTTTTTCCGGCTGCTGCATACTGGTAACACAGGTCAATAACTTTTTTCGTGTAAGTTGTGGCGTCCTTATCGATACGATAACGAAATTCTGTAATTGGGCCAGAAGCCTCAATCAGCGCAACTAAGTCTTCGGGCTTGGCATACTTCCAAAAACCGACTCCGTTCCACCCCGTTGCTTGGGCGTTTATGTTGGTAGCCACTGTGACTACCAACATAAATGTTATTAATAAACTTTTCATAATAATTATTATTACTGCAAATGTGCAAAATATTTTGTTATTTCTTGCAAAGCCGCTGTTTTTACAAAAGTTTTTGGCTCTGCAACACCTTGGTCCTTCAGAAAATCATAAACCTTGTTAGGGCTTTCGAATTGTTGAGGAAACATACTGGACAGATTAGTAACAAAAGCAGCACACTCAAACAGCGGTCTTGGAGAGTTAGCATTTAAAAAACCTGAAACCCATGCAGGCACGGCAATTTCTTCTTTTTCTTCGGGTTGTTTTTCTTCAGCTATTTCCGGCTTAACTTCTTCCACCACAGTTTCGGTTTCAACCGGAACCTCCTCCACAGGAACAGGAGCTACCTCAACAACAGGTTTTTCCGCTTTTTCTGCAACCTTTTTAGTTGCCGCTGCTTTTTTAGTTGTTGTCTGTGCTGCTGGTGCATCATCAACAACCTGGTATTCGGCTTCTACTGTAGTATTTTCAGTAAAATCCTTAATTTCCTCATATGACTTCAGGTTCATCAAAATATCACCAAACTCATCACGTCCGGCAAAACCAATATTGCGATACATCAACATACGGTCTGGATATCGATACCATCCTGATTTAGAAATGTCACCGGGTGGATATTTCGATTTTGAATTATTATCCTTGTTATCATACCACTTTCTGATTGCTTCTTTGTTCTTTGTTACATCTTCCGCTGTGATGAACAATCCCGCGCGCTTTGCCATCTCAACAGAAAACTTGCGGGTTTTTTCATTATACCCACGACGTTTCATAACAATCACATGGCAATAATCGTCTTCAAATGGAGTTCCTTCATAAAACTCATCCCATTTCTCACATTCGGGACTGTTTTTAATAAGCGAACGGATTAAGTCACCCTTCAAAGTAGGTACACCCTTAATAGGAACGATATTGTTCAAGGACTGTAGCATATCCAATCCGAGCTTATGCCCCGTTGCAATAGCAATAATGCATCCCATTGCATCATTATCCTTTTTGAAATGGTCAGGAGCAAATCCCGACAATAAAATCGCTTTGCCAATTTCCTGCATCTCAGGCAGCGTATTGGCAGACTGAATTAAGCTGTCGATTGCATTGGTTTTCGACACGGTTAATTTGTTGTTTTCTTCCATGTTATTTGAAAATTTTGTTTAATAAATCTAAATCAGGTTCAATTTCGCCGTATAAATCGGCTAACGTAATAATATCGGCACTTGGCGATATTTTGCCATCTACCAATATGTTGTCACGTAATGTAATTGTCAGTGAACGCGACAGGTTTACAATCCGCAATAGCATATGATATTCACCTAAAAAGGCGTCTATCCGGTCACAATTTTCCAATCGTAACGCTTTGTTTGGATTGTTGTCAGGAATTTTCATCGCACCTTCGCGCCATTCTTTTGACAGCTTTGCGAGTTCCAGCACTTTCTTAAAGCGCTCATCGCTAAATCTCGTCTGCTCCAATTCCTTTGGATCGGCGAGAAGTTTTCTTAGGTCTTGTAGGCCATTCATTTTTATTTCTATTTATTGGGTGAACTAATTTAATGTTTAAAAAACTGAAAAAATCTTCCTCAGTGGCAAAGTACGGTCGCTCAGCAATCGCTGTTAACTCATACTCCGGGAGAACAACCCACTGGCTCCCTTTCTTTTGGCAATATTCCTTTTTGACTAAACCAATCTTGGTCCCGACATACCCCTTCCTAGTCCATGCACTGGCTACAACATCTTTTACAAATGATGCATCACCGGTACGCATCGCAAGTATTCTCCCCCAATCACCACGGTCAGTGATAAACAACTCCACCTTCACAAATAACTGCTCAGGCTCCTCATACTTTTGACGCAGCGCACTGAAATCATGTAGGCAATACATAAACTCCTTATGACGACTTCCGTTCTTTAAAACGCCTGTAAATCGCTTTTCGTCAATCGGAGTAAATTCCTTGCCCGTTTCAGTAACTCCCCACTCATTAGGAACGCACACAATCCCAATATGGCCATGCACTTTCTGAACTTGCCTCCGCAGCTCTCCTACAAACTGTACCTTCTGTGTCACACCATGCAGATACGCTGCGCTAAACTTTTGAGCAATATAATCGGCATCAACCCAATTCAGCTCAGCCAAACGGACATCCATCAATTTCTTCTTTCCCATTGGTAGGTTTTTTCATGTACGAAATATATCCTTGCTTTCTCGCCCACTGCAATAACAGATACGCATCGGCTTCGTTGTCATTATTACCGGGATAACCTAAGGCGTTTGCCGCAGCAATCATCTCCTCTTTTTCTGCACCTCGTTTGCCGGTAGCAAACTCCTTTAGGTCTCCTGGTTCAACACCAACATATAGAATGCCATGAATGGCACAAAATGCCTTTACAACTCCACGATATTCATTTGATACTTTTACAGCAGCTTTACCACGAACAAATCCTGATGCGTTTTCACAAACAATCACCTCAAGCTGATGCTCTTGGCGTAATTGGTGCAAAACGTCCCACATCTTTCCATATCGAAGATACTCATTCTCTCCAGCACGTTTAGACGTGCCCTTTCTCGGGGTGAAATTATATGTGGCAAATCCACCATCAAAGGCGATGCCTGTTATATTAGCAGGGTCTATTGCAAGTATCATTCGCAAGTTAAAATATTAGTTGGCGATAGTTAATGATTAATTGTAAAGCTTCATCGGCTGTACATTTTGTTATCTCAGCAATTTTATAAACAGCAGCTAACAACAAATGCTCAACCTCACCAGACTCCGGAATGTCAGACAGCTTGGCGATTTCCATTTTAGTCATTAAAAGCTTTTCGTTGTTATTCGTTTTGGTTATCCAGTTGCCATCTAAATAATACATTCTCGTTCCATCGGGAATTACCTTCACAAATCCCAACATTTCACAGTAATCAACTATGCTTACGTTGTTAATGAATTTTCGATTTGGGTCTTTAGTAGTAAGCGGAGAAGATTTTTTCATAAACGCTTCAGGAACTTCATCATCCACAAATTTTTTCAACGCTTCAGGAACTTCATCCTGTTTGGTAATATCAAACTTTTGTTCGGGTTGGGGTTGTACCGGTGCGCTAGATTTTTTCAGCAGCTCATTTATTTCATCACGACGTTTAGCTGCTTTTGTAACAAACTCCTGAAATTTATCATCCGGCCACACCTGATTGAAGTCAACCGTGGTGCTTCCTACAAAATGCAATGGAATGGTTAAATCCTCAACGCCATCCGCAAAGCTCGTGCATACAAAAGTATCTTCCCGCAAAAACATTCCGCACTCATTCAGCGCAGCGTGTCTGCTTCTGATAGCATCCTTGCGCTTTGTCTCAATCAAATCCAACTCTCGCTGAATTTTACCCTCCTCATCCTGTAGGTGTTTTTCAATCACATCAAACTCAGCCTGCATATCTGCCGCAGTTTTGTCAACCTCTTTTTTAGCATCGGTCAAAGGCTTGGTGACTGATTTTCGGAATTTGTCTAACGTGGTTCTTATTTTAACCATGTGCTTACGGGCTGTAGCAACTTTTAACGCCCCTTCCTTGTCGTTGACATCGGCAATGATTAAACTTAAATACTCGGCTTTTAATTCTGCCGCCGATCTGGCAAATACTGACTCCTTCTTAAGGCTATCAAGTAACTCTTGTCGAGATTTTTCGATAATGGTTAATGACATATTTTTTCATTTAATAAATTACTGAAATCACCGTATCTCTAAATACGCCTAGTCTTGGCGTTGAGCATGAGGCTAATAATAAGCAAGTTGTGATTAAGATTAGTTGTTTCATATATTGATTTTAAATTTTTCTCCTAAAATTTGAGTTTCGTGAAATCCTCCATTTGGCAGTTTAACTCTATACCAACCTGTAGGAATATAGTTTTGAATTTCAACCAAGCAAGCGTATGTTTTACCTATTACTTCAACAACGTCACCTTTCTCATATTCAGCCCCGTTAAACTCTCTTTTTTGTGTAATTGCTTTTTCTTCTTTTATAGGTAAAAACATAAACTGTTGCTTCCCGCATTGTGTGCATGTAGTTGTCCCGCTTCGCACATAAGGTAGTTTGCAATTACAGATATTATTTGTCATATATTTTATTGTTGAATGTTAAAAACGATTCGCTGTCTGGTTTTTCTTTACAGCACCAGACAGCGCGCCGAAATAATTACAGTCTTTTTACAAGCTCAAGCATTTTTGAAACCACCTCTGTAATCGCTTCTTTTTTGTCTGCCCTTAATAAGGGGTCGATGCTGCCATATAATGTAGCAATCGCATTTAATAATTCCTGATTTCCCATTTTGTTATTGAGTTTTACAAAGCCGCTCAAGGCGTTTATATTTATCAAATTGGTAATAACTATATACTAACAACAGCAATCGGATATGTGCAACCATCTACCGTCTAAAAATTTATAAGCCCCGCAAGTGCAATTTTCGGCTTCTGAATTTCCATAGACTTCTTCAAAATCATCATCTTCAAAATATTCTTCCTGAAAGTCATCATCATCAACCACCTTCACCTCAAACATCGGCGCGGTTTCTCTGATATACTCCTCATTAAGTTCAATAAGTTGAATAACGGTTAAGTTTACCTTTATTTCAGTGTCGGAGTATAAAGGGTATTTTTGGGTTAGGAAGGCGTGGAAG
>DAORKJ010000130.1:7478-8692 GCA_035439505.1 Chitinophagales bacterium | reverse complement strand
ATGTTATTTATAAGCGATTGCAAAGAGCAAAACAAAAGTTGAGAGATGAAAATATAACAATTGATATTCCGCCACAAAATGAAATACCAATTCGTTTAGATGCTGTACTCACTACTATTTATTTATTGTTTAACGAGGGATATTTTTCCAGCTCACAAAATAATGCCTTACGCAAAGACTTATGTATTGAAGCAATGCGACTAAATGTGTTACTGCTCGAAAATGCAACAACCAATACAGCAGAGTCAAATGCGCTGTTGGCGTTAATGTGTTTTCACGCCTCTCGATTTAATGCGCGCACAACCAATAGTGGCGAAATTGTATTATACGAAGAACAAAATGAGGAACTGTGGAACAAGGAACTCATTCAAAAAGGTGAATATTATCTAAATCATTCCACAGGTGGTAATAAAATTTCTACCTATCATATAGAAGCCGCATTAGCCTATTGGCATACCCATAAGCAGGATACACCGGAGAAATGGGAAAATATACTCCAATTGTATAATAAGCTCTTACAACTCAACTATTCGCCAATTGCGGCATTAAATCGCACTTATGCCCTTGCCAAAGCAAAAGGCAACGAAGTGGCCATCCGGGAAGCAAAAAAATTACAACTACAACAAAATTTACAATATCATATTTTACTAAGCTACCTATATGCATCTGTTGACGTAAAAATTGCCTTAGCATATCTTGAAAATGCTGAAAATATTGCAAAACGTGAAGGTGATAAATTTCATTTAGCCAAGTTAAGACTGAAGTATCTCAGTTTATACGCTGAAAAATGAATTCCGGGCTTTTTGTCTGCAAAACCACATAACTTTCAATTTCTTCATAATGAGCTCTTAATGAGTTGATTGCAATCCGTATTTCAAAATATATCATTATTAATTAGGTTTTACTGCTTTCCAGCCTTAACTTGTAATAATCCACTTAAAAGTGTATGATTAATTGCGACAAGTATTTTCTTGTAAGGTAATTTCTCAATTTAATTTGTTCTTTATGAAGTTATATGTTAAATATATGGTGAGTATTCGCTGCAAAATGCTGGTAAAAACAGAACTTGAGGCTTTACACTTGCATTACAGAAGTATTGAATTAGGTGAAATTGATGTAGTGGATGATATTACTGAAGAACAACGGAGTAAATTAAAAATAGCGCTGGCACTTTCGGGACTAGCATTAATGGACGATAAAAAGGCAATTTTAAT
>DAORKJ010000130.1:0-7378 GCA_035439505.1 Chitinophagales bacterium | reverse complement strand
ATGCAATTTAAGAAAGTAACCGGTTTAACACCAACTTTTTTCAAAAAATTAAAATACAGGAAGCGATCCTCACTGGAAGATGTGTGAATATTATAACACACAGTAGTAATTCTATAATGGTTAACAGAAGATTCACCTACATCTTTACATCACAATTAAATAGATATTATGAAAAATTTGATGAAAAGGATCACAATCAGTGTGTATTTGGTAATTATAGCAATAGTATGCCCTACTTTACTATCAGCACAACATGCCGAGTTTGGCGTTCGGTTTATGCCAACATTTTCGCAGTTTGATGTACAAACTTCCGATGGTGGAACAGTAGCCGGAACAGTTACACTTGGCTACGGTGGAGGAATTTTCCTCGGTTATACTTTTAACGACTTTATTGGTATTCAGGGAGAAATTATCTACAGCTCAATTAATCAGAAGTACAAAGAATTTGATGTTGAACAAAAAATTAATCTGAAATATGTCAATATTCCATTACTGCTTACGTTAAATACAGGTAAAGCTAGTCCGGTTAATTTTGGCGTAGTAGCAGGTCCGCAAATAGGTATCAGTGTAGGAAGCAGCTTTGATAATTTGGTAGTTGGTGATACGCTAAATCTTGATCCTGTATTATCAGTTAAAAAAGGTGATTTAGGATTGGCTTATGGTGCGGGATTTGACTTTGGTTTAGACCCGGAAAATAAAATTCGATTAGGACTAGGTTTTAGAGGGGTTTTTGGACTACTTAATATTAGCGACGATTCCAAAACACAAGAAACAAATAGTTATTATGTATTAGATAAAACGAATATCAAAACATATTCAGTGTATATGGGGCTTTCAGTATTGTTTTGATACATAGTATTGAATAACCATATCGCTCAAAATCAACAAACACCTGTTTCTATAGTATGCAGGTGTTTTGTTCATATCTGGTTTAAAATCATATTACCTGCCTTGCAATGTGAATGCTATTCCAGCCAATTGTGATTTTAACCCGATATTTTTAAAGCGTGACATGCCCTTAAAGCAACCACGCCATTAAATATAACTAATTATTTTCTGCTATTTCGATTGAATACACACAATTTAACAAGCAAAAAATGAATTTCAACATTTAACCAATTACTAACCAAATTATTTTTCACCCGGTCATTAATGCCACAACATGATTATTAATAATTGATAATAAACAAAATTACTCAACATTAAAAAAATTAACTTATGAAAATTAATATTAAAATGCACCTTTTGTTCTTCGGCGCCATATTTGCATTAGCCGGTTGTCAAACAGCCGCTGAAAAAAATACAAATGCCATGAATGATGTGTCGAAAGCACAAGATGATTTACAATCAGCCAAAGAAGCCGCTGACATTGCTGAACAAAATTTATTACAAAATAATGAATGGATGCAATTTAGAAAAGATGCTTTAGTGCAAATAGAAGACAATGAAAAAGAAATTGCCATCCTGCGCATTAAAAAAGAAAAAAGCAGCCGCACCTTTGATACACTTTACGGCAAACGAATAGATCAACTGGAAAGTGATAATAAAGCTTTGAAACAACGTTTAAACGATTATGAAACTTCTCAAAGTGATTGGGAAAAGTTTAAAACTGAATTTAACCGCGATATGTCAAACTTAGGTAACGCTCTAAATGATCTCACCATCGATAATGAAAAATGATATGGAAGAAATGGATAAAAACGAAATCGTTAAAGGAAAAATGCTGATTACAGTGGAAATCATCGAATATATTCCAAATTCAGTAGTAATAAAAACAGTACTTAAAAAATCAACCGGTAACATCAGTGTAATGTCATTTGATGCCGGTGAGGGATTAACCGAAAAAATTACACCTTTCGATACTTTTGCTCAAATTATTGACGGCAAAGCTGAAATTGTAATTCGCGGTGAATCAACAATACTCGAAACCGGACAGTCTATTGTAATTCCGGCGCATGCGCCAAATTTAATTAAGGCCAACGGGAGATTTAAAATGATTCTAACCATCATTAAAAGTGGATACGAATAAAGATTTTTTCGAATCGATGATTAATGTTATTGTTAAAGAAGTATTTTAACCTTACATTTGGTAACAAGCAATTGTTAGAATTTCATGAAATGGTTTGAAGGTAGTAAGGAGGAGGTGTTAACAAAAGTGGGTTCCAAATTTCCATCGGGGCTTACAAATGACAAAGCCAGTGAACTACTCGCTATTAATGGAAAAAATGAATTAGCAGAAAAAAAAAGAAAAAGTATTTTATTAATACTTTGGAATCAACTGGCAAACTGGCTCATAGCCATTTTGGTAATAGCATCAATAATCACTTTCTTTTTAGGTGAATATATTGATGCTATTATTATTTTAATCGTAATTGCCATCAATGCAATTCTGGGTACTATTCAGGAACTAAAAGCTGAAAAAGCTATTTTAGGTCTTCAGAAATATGTGGCATTGCAAGCATTAGTTCAACGTGAGGGAATAATCCAAAAAATCCCTGCCAGTGAATTAGTGATTGGTGATTTGGTGGTGTTAGAACCCGGTGTTGCTGTTGGTGCAGACTTGCGACTAATAGTTGCTGCTTTACTGCAAGTTGATGAATCGGCTCTTACAGGTGAATCAGTACCTGTTGATAAAGATGCTGATGTAATAATTAATGATAATGATATTGCTCTTGGCGACTGCAAAAATTTAGTTTTTATGTCTACAATTGTTACCAATGGTACCGGAATAGGTGTTGTAGTTGCAGTTGGAATGTCCACAGAAATTGGAAAAATAGCACACTTGCTAAATGTTGCTCCAAGAGTGTATACGCCTTTAGAACTCAGATTAAATAAGCTTGGAAAAAATATCGGCCTAATGGCAGTTGCTGCCTGTGTGCTCATATTTGGTATTGGTATTTTACAACATCGCAATGTAGCCGATATGTTTCTTACTGCGGTATCCCTTGCGGTTGCGGCAGTGCCGGAAGGTTTAAGTGCCATTGTTGCCATTGTTTTAGCAGTAGGTGTAACTAAAATGGCTAAACAAAAGGCAATTGTTAAAAAACTTGCAGCAGTAGAAACACTGGGTTCGGTAAATGTAATTTGCACAGATAAAACAGGCACGCTTACTGAAAATAAAATGACAGTTACCCAATATTTTCAATGGGATGCCACTACTGAATTTAATAAAGGAGAACTCAAAACATCAGCGGATTTACAATTAATGCTTAATGCATTTGTAATTTGTTCAAATGCAACATTAAATAACAATAAAGGTATTGGCGACCCAACAGAAATTGCATTACATATTTTTTACGATGCATGTGCAGATAACAGACTTGCGCTACTCGAACAGGTTCAACGTATAGCTGAATTTCCATTTGATGCTGTTCGAAAAAGTATGTCCGTTTTGGTACATGAAAACGAAAAATACAGGGTATACACCAAAGGTGCTATCGTTAGATTACTGGAAGTGTGTTCATATATCTTGATTGAAGGAAAACCGGTAATTTTTAGTGACGAACATAAAAAGCGTATAAAATCGGTTGCGGCTGCTTTGTCGGATAATTCGCTGCGAACATTAGGGGTTGCTTATAAAATAATACCTGATAAAATTGCTGCAGAACAGTTCGAACAAGACCTGATTTTTATAGGTTTGGTTGGTATGTACGATCCACCTCGCGAAGAAGTTAAACCTGTTATAACACTTGCCAAGAATGCCGGTATCAGAGTTATTATGATTACCGGTGACCATAAAAATACGGCTTTCGCCATTGCGCAAAATTTAGGTATTGCTGAAAATATGAATCAAGTAATGAGTGGACCTGATTTTGATAAAATTGCATCCAACCAAGCTAAATCTGTTGTTAGTAATGTTACCGTATTTGCTCGTGTATCGCCTGAACATAAAGTAAATATTGTAAATGCTTTTAAATTAAATGGTGATGTTGTGGCAATGACAGGTGATGGTGTAAATGATGCTCCTTCACTAAGTGCATCAGATATTGGTATCGCTATGGGTAAATCAGGCACCGATGTCGCCAGAAGTGCTGCTGATATCATCTTAACTGATGATAATTTTGAAACAATAATCAAGGCCGTCGAAAAAGGGAGAAATATTTATCAGAATATTAAAAAATCAATCCTGTTTTTATTAGCATGTAATTTAGGTGAAGTAATCGCTGTTTTTATCACAATCTTAATTGGCTGGTATCCACCATTTATTGCTACACAATTGTTATGGATTAATTTAATAACTGATTCATTGCCTGCACTGGCTCTTGGATTAGATACCACCGACAAAAGATTAATGCAACAACAACCAAGACATTCCAAAGAACAATTTTTATCAGGAGTGAATAAATGGCAGGTAATTATTGGTAGCTTGGCAATTGGTATTGCTGCCATCGTTGCCTTCTGGTATGGCTGTTATAGTGCCAATGTAAGTCCATTTCAAAAAAATATCAACAAAGTTACCATCGAATACGCCCGGACTTTATCGTTTATGGTAATTATAGTTGCTCAATTGTTATTTGCCCTATCTGTGAGAAGTGGTAAATATTCCATATTTAAACAGCCTTTTTGGAATAATAAACTATTGATATTTTCCATCATTTTTGGTTTTATCATACAGCTATTAATATTGTTTATACCGCAATTACGTGCTGCATTTCATCTGCAACTCATTCAACCTGAGGGTTGGGTTATAGTTGCCGTATTAGGCATTATGCCTTTTACTATTGCGGAGCTATTTAAATTGTTGTTTTATCGTCACGCTAAAGCCAACTAAGTATAAATTATTATTGATTGTAAAGTAAAATCAATGAACTTGCACGTTTGTAAATTTAACTTCAAGCTGTTTTGTTTATTTTAATTTTTTAATAATCCCCTTGTGCAACCCTTCTAGTGCAATGTTTTGAGGGCATAAGTGTATCTAAAATTGAAATAATAACCATATTTCCAATCATTGTTTTACATGTGTGAATAATATAAATAAAATTCCAAGTTGTGTAAAACTATTTACTTGTTGTACCTGACTTTTGTTATGAAGGAAATATACATTTAATATGTATGTAAATGCGGTTAATAAATATTTATTAATCGGTATAGGTTGAAATTGTTGTAGTTATGGATAAAATAAAGGTTGTTAAGCATGGTGTTCTAATGGAAAAAACAGACTCCAATTTCGAAAATGAAGGTGTTCTCAACCCCGGAACAACAAAAGCCTATGATGGTTATCATTTGCTGTACAGAGCTGTTAGTAAAGGCAACCACTCAAGTATTGGTTATTGTAAATTAACTGACCCACTTAATATAGCACATAGAGCACAAGAGCCTGTTATGGTTCCTGAAATGAATTTTGAACAACAAGGATTAGAAGACCCCAGGCTGGTCGAAATTGAAGATGTTTTTTACATCACTTACACTGGTTTTGATGGAGTAAATGCACTTGGCGCTTTGGCAACATCTAACGACCTAAAAGTGTTTGAGCGCAAAGGTGTAATAGTTCCGCAAATTAATTATATTGAATTTAACGCGCTAACAGTAACTAAAACTTCGTTAAACGAAAAATACAGCAGATATAATTCCAATGGTAATTTCACAGAAAAATTAGGTAAAAAGGTGTATATGTGGGATAAAAATGTTGTTCTTTTTCCCAGGAAAATAAACAACCAATTTTATTTTTTGCATCGAATTAAACCCGATATTCAAATAGCATCGGTTACTAATTGGACAGATTTAACGGTAGAATACTGGCATAATTATTTTTTAAATCTGGATCAGTATATTGTATTATCTCCCAAATATACCCATGAAATAAGTTACATTGGTGGTGGATGTCCGCCTATTGAAACAGATATTGGATGGTTAATTATTTATCATGCCGTACATGATACTATTAACGGCTATGTATATTCTGCATGTGCTGCTTTGCTTGATATTGCTGAACCACAAAAGGAAATAGCCAGATTGCCCTATGTATTATTTGAACCCGATTTAGATTGGGAACTTGAAGGTGTTGTGAATAATGTATGTTTCCCAACCGGAACGCTGCTATTAAACGACACTTTATATATATATTATGGAGCTGCAGATGAAAAAATTGCATGTGCATCTGTCTCATTAAAATCATTGCTTGAAGAACTTTTATTAAATAAAATATTATGATAAATACAATTGTTACTCCCCGAAATCCCGTAAATGAATTGAATAATCAGCACCATGTTTTTCAAAAAATTGCTCGTATTGGCAAGGTGCGAATTAAGGAGCCAAAGCCGGAAATTTTATTTATAACCTCTTTTCCATCAAGAGAATGTGGAATTGCAACTTACTCTTTAGATTTAATTACAGCCCTTAGCAATAAATTTAGTAATGCATTTGACATTAGTGTATGCGCTATAGAAAATGGTACGGAATCCGGTAAGTATAACGAACAGGTCCGGTATATTTTTCATGCAGACAATCCTTCAAGTTATGCAACTATGGCTGCAAAAATTAACGCAAATACAAATATCTCATTAATTGTGTTGCAACACGAATTTGGCTTTTTTGATAAAAAAAAGAGCGAATTATTAGATTTTCTGGAAGCTATTATTAAACCAATTGTTTTGGTGTTTCATACCGTATTACCTAACCCTGATACTAACCTATATAATCATATAAATGGTTTAGCTAATGCGGTTCAGTCAATAGTGGTTATGACTAACAATTCAGCAGGAATATTAAACATAGATTATCATATCAGCAGAAGTAAAATTACCGTTATACCCCATGGTACCCATTTGGTAAGACACTCAAATAAGGCGGAATTAAAAACGAAATACCATCTGGATAACAGACTGGTGCTCTCTACATTTGGTTTGCTGAGCTCTGGCAAAGGAATAACTACAACCTTAAAAGCTTTGCCTGCAATTATTAAACAATTTCCGGAGGTGATATTTCTAATTATTGGCAAAACACATCCTACAGTAGTCAAAAATGAAGGAGAAAAGTATCGAATTATGTTGGAAACTATGGTAGCGGAATTAAATATAGAACACAACGTAAAATTTGTCAACTACTTTTTGCCGCTGCCAGAATTATTGGAATACCTGCAACTTACCGATATATACCTGTTTACATCCAACAACCCAAATCAGGCAGTAAGTGGAACTTTTTCCTATGCGCTGAGCTCCGGGTGCCCGATAATTGCAACTCCTATTCCACATGCCATGGAAGTATTGAAAGATGATACCGGTTTGATTGTGGACTTCAACAATGAACAACAATTATCCAATGCGATTTTGGAGTTATTAGGGGATAGTGAACGCCGCGATGCCATTACGCAAAAAGGACTTAACCGAATGGCCATGACTGCCTGGGAAAATTCGGCACTTGCTCATGTTGAACTGTTTAA
>DAORKJ010000129.1:0-8823 GCA_035439505.1 Chitinophagales bacterium | reverse complement strand
GTTCAACACTAAGGTTTTATTTATCGGTAGTAAATAAGATAAGGCCGCATTCGTTATGAGTGCGGCCTTTATTTATTGGTAGTAAATTATTTATTTTGTTACACCTAAACAATGTAACATAAATGTATACATAAACGCTGTTTCGTTTAAACTCTCATAACGGCCTGATTGCCCACCATGTCCCGCATCTAAATTGATTTTAAATAATAATAAATTATTATCCGTTTTTGTTGCACGTAATTTAGCTACCCATTTTGCTGGTTCAAAATATTGTACCTGACTATCATTAAATCCAGTTGTAACCAACATGTTAGGATAATTTTTTGCTTCAACATTATCATAAGGTGAATAACTCATCATATAATCATATTCTGCTTTATTTTTTGGATTACCCCATTCTAACCATTCAAATGTAGTTAAAGGAATAGTTTCATCTTCCATGGTGGTAATTACATCAACAAACGGAACATCAGCAATTATACCTAAATATAATTCCGGTGCCATGTTTGAAACAGCACCCATTAATAAACCACCTGCACTGCCACCATTGGCAAATAGTTTTTGTTTCCCTACATAACCTTCCTGTATTAAATATTTGCTGCAATCGATAAAATCATAAAACGAATTTTTTTTGTTCATCATTTTTCCATCATCATACCATGAACCACCCATTTCCTGTCCACCTCTAATATGTGTATTGGCATACACAAATCCTCGGTCCATTAAACTCAAAATATTACTGTCGAAATAATCTTCATTGCTATATCCATAAGCGCCGTAACCATAAATATAACCTGGTGCACTGCCATCTTTTTTAAATGTATCTTTTTTATATGCAATAGTCATTGGCACTTTTTTCCCATCACGTGCAGTTACCATGATACGTTCTGTTACATATTGCGATTTATCATATCCACTCGGAATAATATCTTGTTTTAATACTTTTTTGGCTTTAGTTGTCACATTATATTCATAAGTTGAATATGGTGTAATTAGTGAAGAATACACAAATCGCACATCATTGGTATTGGGGTCAGGATTATAACCTAGTGTGGCATAATAAGCAGGTTCGTCAAATTTGATATAATCGTTTTGACCACTCGGAGCAATTACGCGTAATGTAGTTAATCCATTGGTGCTTTCCTGTGCAATGTAATAATCTTTAAAAAATTCTACCGTTTCTAAAAATACATTATCTCGTGCTGGAATAATATCCGCCCAGTTTTCTTTAGTTGGTGCTGCAATTTTTGTTTTACACAAGCGGTAATTTTTTGCCTGATAATTTGTTCTTACTACAAATTCATCACCTTTAATGTGATCAACTGTATAATAATGGTCAGTTGTCATGGGCTCAATAGTAGTAAATACATCCGGTTGATTTGCTTTTGTATATTTAATTATTCCGGCATCTGTTCTGCTGGCAAAAGCAAAAATGTATTCTTTACTTCTACTTTCATACGCATATAAATCTAATGTTTGATCATCCTCTTGTAACAACACTACATCATTTTTTGATTTATCACCTAACACATGTTTTTTTATTTGATACACACGTAATGTTTTTTTATCCGGTACACCATAAACCAGCGATTTATTATCAGTCGTCCAAATACATCCATTTCTGGTATCTTTAATTTCATCTTTTAACCATTCACCAGTGCTGAGGTCTTTTAATTTAATCGTATAAAAATTTCTGCCCGCAACATCCATTATTACAGCTGCCATTTTATGGTCATGGCTCATTTCTATATAAAAACTTAAATATTCATTGCCTGCGGCCAAGTCGTTACCATTAACAATAATCTCTTCTGTAGCTGACAAGTCTCCCTTTTTCCTGCAATAAATGGCATACTCGCCACCTTTTTCGTATCTCGAATAGTAGTAATAATCTCCCAACTTATAAGGCACGCTGCTTTCATCCTCCTCAATACGACCCACTAATTCTTTAAATATCTGCTCCTGAAGTGCCTTGGTTGGTTCCATTACTGCCTCCAGGTAAGCATTTTCTGCTTTAAGGTGTTCCATCACCTTAGGGTTTTCACGGTCCTTCATCCAATAATACGGGTCTTGACGGGGTCCTTGTGAACCTTGAATAACATAGGGAATTTTTTCAGCCACAGGTGCTACTGGTACCTGGGTTTGAGCCAATGCTGTTACTGCCGAAACAGCTAAAAACAGCATACTGATAATGAACTTTTGCTTTTTCATGGTCGAAATATACAGATTTGGTGACAGAACAATTGCCAACCATGTCACAAAAAGCATATTTTTTTTACGAAATTGTTTTCAATGTTATGCTGAAATGCTTTACTTTAGCGACCTACTAAACCTAAAACTATGCGGAAATATCTACTCCTGATTATGATTTCCTTCGTCTCCATGCAGCTTTTCGGGCAGGGAAGGACTATAACAGGTAAAATTACAGATGCAGACAATGGCGAATACATGCCAGGTGTAACCATTTTACTCGAGGGAACCCAAAACGGCACAATTAGTGACTTTGATGGTAAATATAATATCAATGTCCCTGAAAGTGGCGGTACGCTTGTTTTTTCATTTGTTGGTTACGAAACCCAAAAAATCACGCTCGGAGAGAAGAATGTGGTTTACGTGAGCTTAAAAATGTCACAAGAAATACTTGAAGAAGTAGTTGTTGTTGGCTACGGAACTGAGGTGAAAACCAAAGTAACCGGAAGTATCTCAGAAATAAAATCCGATGAAATTGCCCTAACACCGGTATCTACGGTTGAACAAACCTTACAAGGACGTGCAGCCGGTTTGTTTATCGAATCTAATAACGGTAAAGTAGGAGGCGATGTAAAAATCCGCATCAGAGGTTCATCGTCTATTAATGCAAGTAACCAGCCTTTAATTATTGTAGATGGTATTCCAATTAATACAGTAGCTATTAACGATTACTTTAATGTTTACCTCAATCCTTTAAATGATCTTGATTTTAATGATATTGCCAGTGTAGAAGTTTTAAAAGATGCATCTGCAAGTGCCATTTATGGTTCACGTGCTGCTAACGGTGTATTAATTATTACTACAAAACGCGGTAAAGAAGGTAAAGCAAAAATAACTTTAGATTATCAGCAGGGCTATAGTGAACCAACTCGTTTGCGCGAGTTTTTAAATGCTGAAGAATATATCGATTATTTCACACAGGCTGCAATTAATGCCGGTGAATACGATTTTGCCAATGGCTTAAGTGGCTATGCAACAGTTGAAGAAGCAGTTGAGGATTATATTGGTGATGTTGAAAAGAAATTTGACCGCTTGGCCGGACATACAGACTGGAGAACAGATTATGCGAATACAGACTGGCAATCACTTGCTTTCCAAAAAGCAATTTCTAGTATGCTCGATTTATCTATTTCGGGAGGAACTGAAAAAATGCAATATTTTACCAGCGTTGGTTATTCTTATCAGGATGGTATTATGTTAGGTAACCATGGCGATCGTTTTAATATTTTAAATAATATTGATGCCCAGCTTACCGAAAAATTGAAAATGAGTTTGAACCTCAATTTAAGTCGTTCTATTAATAACGATATTCCTGACGACAATTCATTTTCAACACCTTTACAAATGGTAGCTCAGGCGCCAATTACTCCGCCAGCTGATACAACCGGTGAATATTATAATACACCAACAACTTTATATTATAATCCTTTAATTGAAAAAGATAATGTGTTTTTTGAAAGCACAACTTTCCGCACACTTTCAAATATCGCAGCTGAATATCAATTAATACCATCTTTAGCCATACGCGGTGAATTTGGTGGTGATATTACTAATCACTATCAGGAACGTTTTTATGGCAGCAAAAGTGAAGTAGGTTTATCTGTTGGAGGTTATGCTACTAATTACAATGCAACTGTGCAGTATTTAAATACCAAGTTGTTATTGCTTTTCGACAAACAAATAGAAAAACACTCAATTGGTGCAACAGGTGGTATGGAATATAACAGGTATGATGATAACTACAACTATGTTGAAGGACAAGGTTTCCCAAATGATAAATTACAAACCTTAGCCAGCGCAGCAGAAATTGTTGCAGGAACATCAGTTGATTCTTACTATCGTTTCTTATCTTATTTTGCTCGTGCAACTTATGATTATGATACACGTTATTTATTGAATATTACAGTTCGTGCCGACGGTTCATCCCGTTTTGGTGAAGAAAATCGTTACGGTGTTTTCCCTTCTGCTTCAGTGGGTTGGGTAATGTCGAATGAAGCATTTTTGAAAGGCAGCAAAAAAGTGAGTTTGTTAAAATTGCGTGCAAGTTATGGTTTAACAGGAAATGCCGGTATTGGTAATTTCGATTACAAAGGACTTTACGGTATTGGTTCTTATGCCGGTACTTCATCCATATATCCATCAACAATTGCCAACCCAGCATTAACTTGGGAAAAAACAGCGCAATTAGATATTGGTTTCGACTTCGGTTTTTATAATGACCGCATCTCAGGTGAATTAGATTATTATATTAAAAATACTACCGATTTATTGTTAGATGTGCCGGTTCCGGCAACAACAGGTTATGCGTTACAAACACAAAATGTGGGTAGCCTCGAAAATAAAGGTTATGAGATTGTAATTAATACTCAAAACTTTGTTGGCGATTTCTCCTGGAGTACCAGCTTTAACTTTTCAGTGAATAAAAATAAAATTCTGGAATTAGCTGAAGGACAAGAGTTGATTGATTTAGGTGGTAGCGACTTTATGAATGTTATTATGATTGGTCAACCGCTAGGTGTATTTTATGGTGCAGAATATGCCGGTGTTGATCCTGATAATGGTGATGGTTTATTTTATGTAAATGAAACTGAAGGAAGTGATGAAACTACAACCGATTTTAACCTTGCTAATTATGTAGTAATTGGTGACCCGAATCCTGATTTTATTTCCGGTATTACAAACAACTTTGCTTATAAAAACATTTCATTGGATGTTACATTACAAAGTGTATACGGAAACGATGTAAACCTGCAAGGTGATTATTGGATGAGTTCTAACGCAAGTCAATACGACAACCAGACAATTGACCAGTTAGATGCTTGGCAAAATCCTGGTGATGAGACCGACATTCCTGAAAATCGTTTGTTATTTGCAAATGGTACAGAAGCGCGTTCAAGCCGTTATTTATCTGACGCATCTTACTTACGTGTTAAAACAGTTACATTAAGTTTCACATTCCCTAAACGATTAACAGAAAAAATGAATATGTCATCACTGAGATTATATACCTCAGCGTATAACCTATTTACATTTACGAATTACACCGGTTGGGATCCTGAAGTTTCAACCGACTCGTTTACAGATAATGTGTATTATGGTTTAGATTTTTATAGTGCTCCACAACCTAAAACAGTTGTATTTGGTGTAAGTATTGCACTTTAATTAAATAACCGAATTGTAATTTAAAAAACAATAATCATGAAAAAATCATTCTATAAATATTTAACACTGAGTTTAATAATAGTATCAGTTGCATCTTGTGAAGATATACTGAACCTTGAACCTGCTCAGAGCTTAAGTAATGAAACTGCCCTCGACAACGATGAAGGGGTAAAACAGGCATTAATAGGTGCATATGATAACATGTCCCAAACTTCTTTATTGGGAGGTGAATTAATGCGCAACGCTGAATTATACGGCGCCGATAATGAAATTTTATGGGTAGGAACTTATACGGCTCCACGTGAAATTTTTAATCGCGATATTTTAAATACTAATGCTGATGTATTGGATTTATGGACAGATGCATATGAAGTAATCAATACTTGCAACAATGTGATTAATGCAATAGATGTTGTATTAGCTGCTGATCAAAATCGTGTTCGCGGAGAAGCGTTAGCTTTAAGAGCCTGGGCACATTTTGAATTGACACGTATGTTTGGACAACAATATGAAGCAGGAATTGACAATACACAATTAGCAGTTCCGCTAATTTTAATTCCAACTTTAGCATTTGGCGATAATGTTGATGTTACACGTAATACTGTTGAAGAATGTTATAATCAGGTAATTGCTGATTTAACAGAAGCTGAATCGTTATTACCTGAAAAAAATGATGTGTTCATTAATAAATATACTGCAGCTGCTTTACTCGCTCGTGTGTATTTACAAAAAGCAGATTATGCTGCAGCGCGCGATGCTGCAGACAGAGTAATTGCTTCCGGCGATTATGAATTGAATGCTACCTATGCAGAATGTTTCGCTCAGGACGATCCTACAGATGAAGATATTTTCAGTGCAGAAAATTCAGAATTGGACAATAGTAATGTGATGGTAACCTATTTCGCTATTAACGATTTTGGTGGCCGTGCAGATATCGAAATTGAAGACAGCCATCTCGCTTTGTATGATGATTTGGATGCTCGTAAAGCCATGTTTTTTGTAGATGGAGATGCTACTTTTACTTCAAAATATAATAACGAATTCGGTAACCTGAGTATCATTCGTTTAGCTGAGATGTACTTAATTCGCGCAGAATGTAATTCTCGTTTAGGAACAGCAGTTGGCGCTGAACCTGTTGATGATTATAATATGGTGCATACAAGAGCAGGTTTACCTGCAGAGGGCGCTGTTGCACTTGATGATATTCTTTTAGAACGTAGATTAGAACTCGCGCTCGAAGGATTTAAAGTGCACGATATCAAACGTTTGAAAGGCACTATCAGTGTTATGAATTACAATGACCCTAAAATGATTTACCCAATTCCGGTGTCAGAAATCGAAATTAACCCACTCCTGGAACAAAATCCGGGATATTGAGGTAACCAATATTACGTTAGAAATCAAATTGTAACGAGCTGGCTTTGGCCGGCTCGTTTTTTTTGTGAATGATTGGTACATTTTGAAATGACTATTTTTTACTACTAATTTGTAATATTTGTGACATGGTTTAATTGGATATTTCTTAATAAAAATGTTTTATTTAGTTATTTCTAGTCGTAAATTATGGATAATTATGACAAGTATTGTGACATCTTTATTAATTTCTGCCTACCCAAAGCTTAGAATTCTTAAAGTATTTGGTTATTTTTAGATAGAAATATATTAGTTCACATTTTAAATTATTGCCTAGATGAAAAGATTAATTTTACCCGTGCTCCTCGCAGCAGGAATGTTGTTATCCTCAGAAGGATATGGACAACAAGCAATTAAGGTTGACCAGAATTTTAATATTCAGTTGACGGATGATTTATTGCAACAAAAATTTGTTCAGCTTGATATTTCAGGTTTGACTTTTAAAGATGAAGCAACTGCAACCAAGTATTTTAACTCCATTGAAAACAACCTTGTTGAATTTGTTTTAAACTATGAAGCAAAAACGGCTACCATGATGTTATATCCTGACCGTTTAGGTAAATTCACTTACACGTTGGAAGATTGGAATAAATACATTGCTACTATGTCGCAGCGTTGTTCATCTAATTACAATTCATTTTTAAACCAATAATAAACTGAAACTTATGAAAAAGACTTATATAAAAATTTCGGCTGCAGCAATGCTAATTATTGGTTCAGCTACATTATCAAACGCTCAAATTGTTGGTGGTGTTTCTTATTTAAAAGGGAAATGGGTAGAAGTAGCCATTTCTGATTGCGGAACTTATACATCAGCTGCTGATGGTATCGTTGTTGCTGCACCTGGAACTTATCATGAAAACAATGTTGATGGTTCTTTAGGATTTACAAATGACATTACACAAGATGGTTGGGATTTAGGAGTTCCGGATCAGTGCGGAGATTATATCATGCCTGGTTCACCTGAAGATGGTTTCGCTATTCAAATAGGAACAGGTCCGGTGAATGGTAACGTTCAACCTTATTGTTCAAATCCTGCAGTTGGATTAACCGATTTTCCTGCATTTGCCGGTGGTAACGTAACGAATACAAATACTGGTGCAGTTAGAAGAAGTTTATGGCAAGGAACAAATGAAGATTTAGGTTTGGCTGTTGCACAAACAACATATTATCTAAGCAAAAAACAAGCTATTTTAAGTATTGTTGATATTTGTAATGGTGGCGATGCTTTGACTGATGTTTATTATGCAAGAAATGCCGACCCAGATAATGACCAGGTAACTACAGGCAACTTTACAACTAACAACAATTCTGCAAAACAGTATGCTACTCATGGTTATTCACAAGTAAGCGCATCTAGTGCTACAGGCTCTCCTTGTT
Organism: Chitinophagales bacterium; assembly: GCA_035439505.1. GTDB lineage: Bacteria > Bacteroidota > Bacteroidia > Chitinophagales > BACL12 > UBA7236. The sequence continues at coordinate 621 of DAORKJ010000129.1, read as the reverse complement.
ACATGAGTTATGTAACCGGTGACTCTCGTGGTAAAGTTTCTCATGGTAGTTTCTCAATGGGATCTCCAAACGATATGTGGAATGGTGTTGGTGGTTATGTTACTACCCCTGGTGCAGTTGTAGCCGATGAAGCCATTCAGGTATCTTTCAAAATCGATTCACTTGCTCATAACGACTGTGCTTGTGTTGCTTATAGCACCGTATTTACACCTTCAGGTGTTGCCGATCAGGTTGCATTAAGTAATACTGCTTGCGCTACTTTAGGAACACTTGCTCGTTACGGCGATGATGTAGTTGCTGAATATTTAGATAACCCAACTTATTTCTTAAATAATCAAATGTTGGTTTATCCAAACCCATCTAACGGTAACTTCACTTTAAATTTATTCGAAATTGAAGATGCTACAATTACTGTTGTAAATACAACAGGACAAGTAGTTTATTCAACTACAGGTGCTAGCGATTTCGTTGGTATCACACTCGAAAATTTAACTCCGGGTTTATACTTTGTAAATGCTGAATATGGTAATGGTAAAAAAATTACTAAATCAGTAGTTATCGAATAATATCCGATTAACTTTTTTAAAGCGCATTCATAAAAATGAATGCGCTTTTTTATTT
>DAORKJ010000128.1:0-8871 GCA_035439505.1 Chitinophagales bacterium | reverse complement strand
CCAAAACAAAACGTATAACCATGGCTATTCGTGCACTTGCTGCTAAACAGGGTTATGGTGAAATGATTCGTTCAAATAAACAAAATTCAAGCGTATGAAAAAATTATTTATTGTAGTTAGTGTTATTTTATTAAGCAGCTGCGCAGTTGACGAGGAAATCAATTTTACCAGTTCTTTGTGTGAAGCAATTGCGACAAATGACGACAGGAGTTTGCGGACAATTATTGATGATATTTGCGATGAATACCAACCAAATGTAACAATAAATGACCCGGGCGGACATCAAATAAATTTGCAAAAAGTAATTGAAGATATTAATAACACATTTGATTGTGCCGAGGCTTCATTGGTGTGTTACGCCTGCATTGAAACCTATCCACCCATTTCTGAAATACGTATAGAAACTACTGTAGACAGCGTTTATTATTTTGTAGTACTTGATATTCTTACTCCTGAAAACAATGAAATGTCGTTTCAGGACATGCATTAATTTTGATTACAAGGATTTATTTCTCCTGGCTTCACAACGCAACCAGTCTTCTTGATAAAATTGTTTTACACGCGCTAAATCTGCCGGGTCTATCAACGGCTTTTTGCTGATAAATCTGCTGGGAATTAATAATGCGCTATATAAAATAATATAACACAACAACATACGTGAACGGCGGCGAATCCATGTTTTATAACGTGGGCCTTCTTTATAAATAGGTGCTGATGAAAATAATTTTTTGCTTACTTTCAACATTACCTTGAGTTGTTTCTCCTCGTAAGAAGTGTGGTGAGGTTCTAAAGAAATGGCAGATTTATCGTATGTGCTGCCGGTATAATTGGCAATAGCATCAATAAACTGAAAGGGTTCTTTTCTTAAATCATCATAAAATAATACCAGCGGTGGGGATGTAAAATATTTTTCCAGAATTTCAATTTTCGGGTAAAACATGGCATCACTTGTTTTCCAAAATCCTTTGTCCTGCACCACATCAAAAAACTCAGTAAACGTATACGGATAACCATTTTTTAAAAACCTGCGGTATTGTGATGCAATCCATTGGTCGTTGCGACGCAAAACGATAATGGCATGCGTATCCGGATAAACCTCGGCAAACTTTTTCACCTCTCTTTCAAGTTGCTGGTCCATTTCGCGGGACAAAAACACTTTTTCGGCATTACTTTGTGCGACCAGTTTTTTCCAAGAGCGGAATTTTGTTGGATGGATATAATGTAAGCCTTTGAGCTTCCCAAACACCTTGTTTTGAAGGTAGGTACTGGCCGTTTTACCCAGCCCGACATGAAAAAATACACTTACCGGTTTGCTCATCGTGAATAATCGCGTGTGAAATTCCATAAAAATATGTTGTGGTGCAAATACTTACGAAATGTTAATGAAGGTCAAAACACTGTAAAATTGGGTGTTATGACATCTATTTTACATTATTCTGGTTATCTTCGCCGCAATATTATGCGCAGAATTTTAACCTTATTTATCCTCCTTACAGGGATTATCGCTGTGGCGAACGCACAAACCGGAACAATCCGTGGGTTTGTGTATGATGAAGAAAACGGAGAACCGGTGCCATTTGTCAACGTTATTGTAGCCAATACCGATAATATTGGTGCCCCTTCCGACATCAACGGGTTCTTCTCTATTTCTAATGTTCCGGTTGGCGAACAAAAGTTAGTGATGACCTATATCGGTTACGATACCCTATTTTACAATGTTTTAGTTGAGGCGAATAAAATTTCCAATGTTAAACTGAATATGAAACAAAGCGGAGTAGATTTGGATATCGTTACCATTTCGTCCAAAACCACCGCCAAACTGGAAGAAATTCAGATTTCCACAACAACGATTACACCTTTGCAGATAAAACGATTACCATCAGTAGGTGGTGAACCGGATTTAGCACAATATTTACAGGTGCTTCCCGGGGTTATTTTTACAGGCGACCAGGGTGGACAGTTATACATCAGAGGTGGTAGCCCTATTCAAAATAAAGTTTTGTTAGACGGGATGGTAATTTACAATCCCTTCCACTCTATTGGTTTATTTTCTGTTTTCGAAACAGATATCATTAGAAACGTTGATGTTTACACGGGAGGATTTAGTGCTGAATATGGTGATAGAATTTCTGCTGTTGTAGATATTACTACCAAAGACGGTAACAAAAATCAAACCCAGGGTGAAGTTTCGGTTAGTCCTTTCCTCGCTCGTTTCCTGATTGAAGGTCCATTAAAAAAATCTACCGATAAATCATCCAGTTTAACGTATATATTAACTGCCAAACATTCTTATTTAGATAAATCTTCAAAAGTCATTTATCCTTATGTAAACAGTCAGGAAGGAATTATTGGCAACAATGGTATACCTTATTCTTTTACCGATTTATATGGTAAAGTTTCTTTGAATTCAGAGTCCGGCAATAAATTAAATTTATTTGGATTTAATTATAGAGATAGTGTTAATTATTCAGATGTAACTACATTTAAATGGAATGCAATTGGCGCAGGAACAAATTTTGTTATTGTTCCATCTGAATCCAATATGTTGATTGAAGGCGTATTTGCTTATTCTAATTATACCATGGTTCAAAATGAAGCTGATGAAAAACCGCGTAACAGTTTTGTGGGTGGATTTAATGGCGGGGTTGACTTTACCTATTATCGTCCTCATGGCGATGTGCAATATGGTGTAGAGGTTATTGGCTTTGAAACTGATTATGAATTTTTTAATCGTTTAGGTGTTAAATACTCACAACAACAATTTACTACCGAATTAGGTACTTATGTAAAATACAGAAGGTCGTTTAATAAAAAATTCGTTATTGAACCAAGTTTACGCATTCAGTATTATGCCTCATTAAGTGAATTTTCACCGGAACCGCGAATTGGTATGAAATACAATATTACCGATAGAGTGCGTATAAAATTTGCAGGTGGTTTATATAGCCAGAATCTTATTTCAACCAAAAGCGACAGAGATGTAGTGAATTTATTCACCGGATTTTTATCAGGTCCTGATGATGATTTATATACCATTGATGGCGAAGAAGCGAAGTCGAAATTACAACGTTCAACACATGCCATTGCCGGTATTGAATTTGACCCTTCTGATTATATTGAAGTGAATATTGAACCATATATTAAATATTTTAATCAATTAATTGAGATCAACAGAAATAAAACCACATTACGCGACCCTGATTTTGCAACTGAAACCGGGCAAGCATATGGTATTGACTTCTCATTAAAATATGAACGTAAAGCGGTTTATTTATGGATGGCTTATTCATTAGGATTTATTGAACGCAACGATGGAGAACAAGTATATCCTCCACATTATGATCGTCGCCATAACCTGAATTTAGTGGCTACTTATTCCATTAAAAAGAAATGGGAATTTAGTGCAAGATGGAATTTAGGTTCCGGATTTCCATTTACACAAACAGCAGGATTTTATGAAAGTGTTGATTTTCTTGATGGTATCAGCACCGATTACACAACAAGCAACGGCTCATTAGGTATTATTTATGATGATGAATTAAATGGTGGCAGATTACCTTATTATCATCGTTTGGACTTAGCCGTAAAACGTACGTTTAACTTTGCTAATAAAAATAAAGTAGAAATGAATGCAGGTGTTACCAATGCCTATAACAGAGAAAACATATTTTATTTCGACAGGGTGCGTTATGAACGTATTAATCAGTTACCAATTTTACCATCTTTGTCGGTATCCTATTCTTTCTAATAAAACATATACTCCTATTAAAAACCGCAATAAAAATTGCGGTTTTTTTGTTTTTAGAATGTATAATGAAACATTCTTTACCAAGTTTAGTGTATATTTATTGTCGAGTTTGAAAGTTTTGTCATATAGGACAACTGTATTGAATATTTTTAAATTTATTAAGCTTTGAAAAATAAGGTTAAATTAGCAAAATAAGTTAAATAAATGCGGATTCCATATTGTATAATCGTCTTGGTAAGTTTTTTTTGTTGTATTAAATTTCCATGTATTTGTCAGGTTCCTGAAATAATTTGGGAATCTCCATTTGGTGGAAATTTTGATGACAGAGCTCAGGATATTGTGCAGGATGCTGAGGGAAATATATTAACAGTTGGATATTCAGACTCCTTTGATGGAGATGTATCTTTCAACCATGGTCTCATCGATTTTTGGGCAGTAATGCAGAATTCAGATGGAGAAATACTTTGGGAAAAAAGTTATGGTGGATCCTCCTATGAAGTCTGTTCATCAGTTTGTCTAGCAAATGATGGCGGGTTTATTTTAGCAGGCTCAACTTTTTCAAACGATGGAGATGTAACACTTAATCAAGGCTCTACGGATTGTTGGGTAATTAAAATTGATATCCTTGGTGAAATTATTTGGCAAAAAACATACGGTGGTAGTTCGCCTGATGGCATTTATTCAATTAAACAAATTTCAACTGGTGGCTATATTGTCGCTGCCCAATCTATGTCACAAGACGGTGACGTTACAGGCGTTCATGGCATATCAGAACATGATTATTGGATATATAAAATAGATGATTTCGGGAATTTACTTTGGGAAAAGGCATATGGCTCATACAACGAGGAAGCCCCTTACGATATAATTGAAGTTTCAACCGGAGGGTTTCTTATAGCCGGCTACACTTGGGGCGATGGAGGCGATGTTAGTGGACATCATGGAATAACCGATTATTGGATATTGAGGATTGATAATTCGGGTAATATAATTTGGCAAAATTGTTTTGGCAGTTCTGGTGAGGATATTGCGTATAGTGTTGTTGAAACAGAAAGTAGTAATTTTATTTGTGCTGGGATAACTTATGGCGATGATGGTGATGTAACAGATTTTCATGGTTTAAACGATACTTGGGTAATAAAAATTACATATGAAGGTGAATTGATATGGCAGAAGTGTTACGGGGGAAGTAATTTTGACGAAACTCATTCGATTTTTGATTATTCTCCAAATCAATTGATTTTTATTGCATCTTCATCATCAACAGATGGCGACATAACTGAAAACATTGGTGACGGTGATTTCTGGATTGTAGCAATTGATACACTTAGCAATTTGTTATGGCAAAAATCAATAGGTGGGACACTAGATGATTACCCATACAAAATTATTAAATCAACAGAGAATGAAGTGCTGACCTGCGGCTATACATTTTCATCCGATTTTGATGTATCCCCAAGCTATGAGTCTCCAAATTACTGGGTTGTAAAATTGAAACTTTGCGATACCAAATATTTTTTAGATACTGATTTTGATGGTTTTGGTAATGCTTTAATAGACTCAATCTCTTGCGAAACACCGGTTGGGTATGTCTTAGATTCAACTGACTGTAATGATTCAATATATTTTATAAATCCTTCAGTAAAAGAAATTTGCAATTACTTTGATGATAACTGCAATGGTTTAATTGATGAAGGGTTAGTTTACTTGGAATCCTACGCTGATTCCGATAGCGATAATTTTGGCAATATTTTGATTGACACCTTTTCCTGTGAATTACCTGAAGGTTATGTATTAGATAATACCGATTGTGATGATACAAATGCAGATATTTATCCTGGTGCAGAAGAATTTTTGAACGGACTTGACGATGACTGTGACCAAATAGCTGATGAAGGTTTATCAATAACAGATATTGTAAAAAATACAATAAGTATTTTCCCGAATCCGGTAAATAATATATTATTTATTCAATCGGATGTAACACATCAAATTACAATTGTAAATCAATTAGGAGAAACTATATTATTCAACAACTTATTTATTGGATTAAACACCATATCAGTTGAAAATTTCCCGAGTGGTGTGTATTGGGTGAAAGCGGAAAATGAGGAGATGGTGGTTTGGGTGAAGGAGTGAGTTGCAGTATCTGAATTTCATTAGTCTTAGCCTATCGCAAATGGCCGAAGCTTGTATGGGCGGATGCAATTCGCCACTTAAATCCTCGACCAATTACTCAATTTTGTGATACTGTCACAATACGTAAAAAACACCTTTCATGCATTAACTTTTATCTCATAATTGTCATGCTTGGCAAAACAACATTTTTTTCGGGGATGCCAGCATCCGAAAGTTATTCGGGAGTTAACTCCCTCATGGGACGGGTTTGGGAATACCTTTTTGGTTTGGTTTTTTGGGGGAATAATTAAAATATTTTTACATAAAGCTCTTGTGAAAAATTTGTATTTTGCTTGAAATTTTAACTCTTTATATCCCAACTGATTGAAAATGAAGTTTTTACATTTAATATTAATACTAGTTGTCACTACAACTATACAAGCACAAGCTATAGAAGTTGAATGGGAAAAGAGTTTTGGAGGAATCAGCTATGAAGATGCTTATGACATTATTCAAACGCCGGATTCTAACATTCTTATAGTTGGAGAAGGAGGACCTTGGGTAGCAGAGTTTTCTGATTGTGGAGAATATGGTGGATTTATAATTGTGAAAATAAACGAAGATGGAGAGCTGTTATGGAGTAAATGTTACGGTGGAAATGAATATTCACTAGCTCATGCAGTAATAAATTGCTCTGAAGGAGGATATGCGATTATTGGAGAAACATTTGCTTATGATGGTGATATCACTGGTGCTCATGGAAATATGGACTTTTGGGTGATTAAGGTTGATGATGCCGGTGAATTAGAATGGCAGTTAGCTATTGGAGGTAGTTCATACGATAGTGGGAATGATATTGTTCAGACGAATGAGGGTGATTATTTGGTAGTTGGAAATTCTAGTTCAATTAATGGTGATATAAATGACCACCATGAAACTGAGTCTACTAGTGATTTGCTGCTAGCTAAAATTAGTAGTGGAGGAGAGTTGATATGGACAAATTCTTATGGTGGTATTTACGATGATTATGGAGAATCAATTGCCAAGGATAGTCTTGATAATATCTATTTAACAGGTTATTCATTTTCTGCAAGTGGGGATGTTCCTGAAAATAAAGGAAGCACAGACTTATGGGTGCTAAAAGTGAATACCGATGGAGGAATTATTTGGTCAAAATCGTTTGGTGGATCTGAGACTGATATAGGAAATGATATAGCAATTAGCAACGGTTATATTTATACAGTTGGAGAAACGTATTCTAATGATTATGATGTTTTTGGTAGTCATGGTGGTAGAGATGGATGGCTTATAAAATTAACAATTGATGGCGAACTAGAATATCAAAAATGTTTTGGTGGAAGCAGTTTTGAAGAATTATTTGAGGTTGAATTTATTTCTGGTAATGAAATTTTACTAACTGGAATATCTGGATCAAATAATGGTGATTTAACTGAACATTTTGGACTTTCCAGTAAATCTGATTTTTGGGCCATCACCATTGATACAATTGGAAATTTAATATGGCAAAAATCACTTGGAGGTTCCCTTGGGGAATATGCTTATGCAGGTTTAGGAATAAATGAAAACCAATTTATTATTACTGGCACTACCTATTCCTCTGATGGTTATGTTTCTGAAAACGGGGGTGGCTCAGATATGTGGACAGTAAAACTAAAAGTGTGTTATGACAAATATTTTGCAGATATTGATGGTGATGGATTCGGCGATGTATTAACGGACTCTGTTGCCTGTAACACACCCTCAGGTTATGTTTCTGACTCAACTGATTGTATTGACACAGATCCCGATATCCACCCTTTCCTTTCGGATATTTGTAATAGCATAGATGACAACTGCAACGGAGCAACAGACGAAGATGCAATTTTCATTACATACTACTTGGACAACGACGGAGATTTTTTTGGTGATATATTATTTGATTCCACGTCATGTAATGTTTTAGTTGGTTATGTTGAAAATAGTGATGATTGTAATGATGTAAATGCAGAAATCAATCCTTTAATAAGTGAAACCTGCAATGGTATAGATGATAATTGCAATATTGAGGTTGACGAAGGATTAACTATTTATACATTTTATATAGATGTAGATGGTGACACCTATGGTAACCCTGATGCCCAAGTTGATACTTGCATTGAAACCATTTTCGGATATGTAAATAATAGTCTTGATTGCAACGACACAATTGGAAGTATATATCCCGGAGCAATTGAACTCTGCAATTACCTCGATGATGATTGTGATGGATTAACCGATGATAATTTAACTTATGTTTTATCCTATCAAGACAATGATGGTGATGATTTTGGCAATCCATTAAACGATTCGCTTTCGTGTGAATTGCCAGTTGGTTATGTTGTAAACAATACTGATTGTGATGACACAAACGCAGCTATTTACCCCGGAGCAGAAGAACTATTAAACGGTATTGATGATGATTGTGACCAAATAGCCGATGAAGGATTAACAATTAATGACCCAGGAATTAACACTTTGACACTTCACCCAAATCCCACATTTTCTACTATACAAATAAATGCGACTTTTGATGAGGTTGGAACTTATACTATTTATTCTTCGACAGGACAATTAATTATTAGTGGAGTTTGGAACAGCGGTAATCAGACCATCTCAGTCATTACTCTTGCCCCAGGCGTATATTCAATACAATTAGAGGCCAGTAATTCAATCTCCTCCGGATTCTTTGTAAAATTATAATCTCAAATTTTATTTTAGGCAGCTCAGCATACATTACCTATATAAATTTGAAATATACCAGAATAAAAAAAAACCGTCATAAAGACAGACTATTTTAAGTACCGGAAGCGGGACTTGAATCTGCCTTGATTTCGATGTGCATTTTATTTACGATGTACTTTTATAATGAGAAGAATTAAATAATATAAAATTCAACATGCGGCAGACAGGCCCGCATACCTTTTATTTAAAAATTAGCATATACGAGCATAAAAAAAGCCCGTCAT
>DAORKJ010000127.1:0-9316 GCA_035439505.1 Chitinophagales bacterium | reverse complement strand
CAAAGTCGCTAAGTTTTAAAAAGTATTACGTGCGATATGGAATGTTTTTAAGCACATAAAGGCCGATAAACCCTTCTTATTTTTTTATCCGCTTTCTCCCTTTTTCCGCGTGAACCACTTATTATTTGTTTCAGGCGGAGGCGCGGAGAATCAAACGCGGAGAATGGGGAATAAAATTTATTTATTCACTTCAATTACCATAAGCACTGCTTCTTCACCGGATAAGGTAGTGTTAAATCCAATTGTTTCGCCTTCATTATACTGAACATTCGATTTTAATTTATTACCTAATGCACTGCGCAGTTTTTGTTCATAGCTGCCACTTTGTTTATTTACGGATGCGTTGAGTGATTTATAATCAATAGGTGTTTTAGTTACTAAAATGGCCATGTAATCTTTATTGCCAATATTATCTACCTCCATACTGTAGTCTTTAGGAAATAATCGTGTTCCGGTAATTCCGCAATAAGGTGAATGTTTTTCGGTATAAGGAAATAACACAGCACACTGATTATTTTCATCTGATGCAAATACATAAGTATAACATTCGTTGGTATTGGTAACTTCTACTTTAAATTTAGTGCCTTTATTCACTAACGATTTAGTGGCAAAAACGCCATTCGTTTTTTGGGTTAATGGAATTTTTTTTCCTTTGGTATTTTCAACCAATCCGAATGCAATAGATAAATTATTGCCAACCGGTTTGTCTACACTTCCCATTGGGTAAACGCCATAAGCTTCAACAACAAATGCATCAAAAACATTATAAGGCACCCAGGCTACACCATTTTTTCCCCATTCAGGTCCCCAACTATTCATAATTTGAAATGCACCACCTTCTTTATAATCATCATATCCAATCACACACATGCAGTGCCCACCAAATCCGTATTGGCTCAAATCATTTTCTGTTGGATGCCATACTTCTTGTCCCATCATCGGTTGCATAAATGAACCTCCAACCATCATCCCAATTACAACCGGAGCTCCCTGTGCCAGATTTTGTTTAATGGCAGTCAGGTCGATTTTTTCGCGACCAACGCCTTGAGCATCTCCTTCAGTTAAGCGATTAAAACCCGACATCTTAAATTGTTGCGCCTGTTGTTTTTGTGAAGGTGTTGGTTGTTTCGTGCAATTTTGGTCGGAATAAGGAAAATCTTTTAATGCAATTAACCCTTCATTTTTCATAACATCCATCGCATTATTAATATAGGCACCCTGACATCCTTCCAACCCAATTTGATTATATAAATAAGCAGGACTAAAGGCTATTTGGTTAGGGTCACGACCGGTTCTTTGGGCTTCTAAAATTGTTCTGGCAGCATAGGCACTTCCCCACCCTACGCAACTACCCTGAGAACCTTGATTTTTGCGGTCAGGTGCATATTCTAGAAGAGAAATTGCTTCAGGTAAAGGATTTTTAGCATTATCGGTAATTGGCGGTTCAAATATTTCAGTAGCATCATATTTTGCTGCATCGAAACTAGCGCCGGTATTAAATAAATCGGTGATGTTGGTTGCACCACCTCCACCGCCATTAAATAAACTGCCTCCAAAAAAATAGAGAATAACAGCACCAACAATAAGCACTCCGCAACCCATTTTCGGGTTTTTACGGAATAATCCTAGTAACAAGGGTAATAACATGGTAATAATATTACCACCTCCTCCACCGCCACGGTTTCCACCACCATTTCCCGGAAGTTTACGCTGTTGTTGAGGTTGGTTCTCATCTTGCACCATTCGAATAGCCATAAGTCACAATTTTGCGTGAAAGTTATCATTTTTTCGATAATTCGGGATGTAATATTTTTTGTTATCCATGCGTTATTTTGAAAATCAGCCTGAAAATCACTAAACTTGTTTCGTGGACCGCATTTTAAAGTATTTCCCTAATTTAGACAATAAGCAAATCAGCCAGTTCAGACAGGTTGGATTGCAATACCGTTTTTGGAATGAAAAGGTGAATGTAATTTCTCGTCAGGACATAGATAATATCTATGAACACCACGTTTTACATTCGCTGGCAATTGCCAAATTTATTGACTTCCAACCAGGCACTACCGTGTTGGATTTAGGAACCGGTGGCGGATTTCCGGGTATTCCTTTAGCCATTATGTTTCCCGAGGTGCATTTTCATTTAGTTGATTCGATTGATAAAAAAGTGAAAGTAGTTGAGTCAATTTACAAAGCTTTAGGCTTGCGTAATGTGACTGTTGAACATACCCGTGTAGAGGACTTGCCCGATAAATACGATTTTATTGTAACAAGGGCTGTAGCAGATATGATGATTTTGTATGATTGGTGTATCAATCGAATAAAAGGAGGTGGCTCATTTAATGATTTCCCAAACGGTTTAATCATGTTAAAAGGTGGTTTTTTAGATTTAGAAATTGCACCCTTTAAAGAAATTCTGTATAAATTTCCAATTACTGAATGGCTACCCGAGCAATGGTTTGTAGATAAATATTTATTATACCTTCCAATGGATTAAAAAAAAGGCTATTGAAAACCATCAATAGCCTTTTTTATTTAAAATGCTCTGTTAATTCCAATTACATATCTGAATTGTAAAAATTCACCGTCCTCATAAGGTGTGCGATTTAAAAATAGTGGAAAATCAACCCTTAAGGTAATAGGTTTTACCGTTTCAAGCGGACCAAACCAACTCCAGGTAAATGCAGTTCCAATACCGGCATCTACTCGCAAATCTGCAACGCGGTCAAATCTATCATCAGTGCTTATTATTCCTGCATCCGCAAATAAATAAGGTTCCATTTTAATAAATTTAATTAATTGGAATTTAAATAATCGGTTAAATTGTAATTCCACGTTTGCTGCAACACCACTCATACCGCTGAATGCATTAATACTGCCTTCTTCTGCTGAAGTATCTGCAACCAGATAACCGGCATAACCACGCAAGTTTAATCCACCACCGGCATGAAAATGTCCTGTTGTTTCACCAAAATCAACCCACTCATCCGGGAAAAATCCACGTGACCTTGTGTATTTATTATCCAGCAATTCTTCTGTGTTTGCACCTGCCAACATCAGCGATGATTCAAAAGGCATATCAGAACCACTACCCCACTGCCCGAATAATCTGGTTCGCAAATCAAACTTGCCTAATTTCGTTTTATTAATGGCTTCAATATTTATTCGTGAAAAATCATAATCGCTCAACAAGTCGTTACTGCGAAACTTCACATTTAATTGACCATTCCCTGTAAAATAATTGTAATTGTGCTCGTAATCAATATTTACCGAATTGTTTTTTGCTTCTTCAATTAACTCATGATTGTACAAATACATGGTATTAAAGAAATATAAATCTTTTACATAAACAGATAACTTATGTGCTCCCGCTCTTCCCATCTTTTTCTCAATACCTGTTTCAAATGCAAAAACACCATCTAACACACCTGTATTTAAATAATAATTACTTTGCGGAAGGAATTTATCGGTAGCTGTTTTGTAGTTCAAATCAAAATTGAACATATTATAATCATCTGATACATCATAATCGCCGTTGTCATCCGAAACAATAAATTCAGGCTCATATAATAAACCCTGGCCCAAACCGGTATTATACCAGGCAGTAAATTCTAATTTATGTTTATACCCAAAATAATCGCCATTAAAATGAGCGCCTAATTTCAACCCATCATAAGCATTTCCCCAAATTTCAGGGCGCCAGTTCATAGTATAATTTTTCCAGTCATTATAATTTGCAACTTTACTATCAAAACTCCATTCTACCGGACATTTCCACGAATTATCCAGCAAATCCACATCAGCCAAACGATAAGACGGATCAATGATGACATCTTTAATTTTTTGTGTTGTGGTAATTTGAGCAACATATGTTTCATTTAATTTATCCCAACCGTACCATTTTGGCAGACTTATTACATTTTCAAAATAGGTTCTGTCGAGTCTGCCTTGAGGATTATTACCCACCGTTTCATTTTTATTAAACCAGGTATTGGGAATATAGTATTTAAGTGTATCACCATTTTCTAATATTACACTAAAATCAATTGGCATTTGCATAGCACCTTCACGTTTAAAGGTGACATCGTAATTATTTAATGTTTGACCATCGAGATTTGTGGTTCCTGTTTTATTAACGGATTTAATTCCGTAGTCAATAGTTTTTGTTGTTTCTAACCACTGATCAAAAAACCAGTTTAAATCTACATTGGTATAATTGATAATCGAATTTCTAAAATCCTCAAAATATGGATGACATAACTTCCACTCAGCGGTATAATTTTGCATGGCTTTCAAAAACAAATCATCTCCTAATACATATTGTAAATTATACAACATTACTGCAGTTTTATAATACACTTGTCGGTAACCGCCACCATGTCCAAGCGCTGAATTAAACATATCGGAATGTGTATTAAGCGGTGTTTCAGTATTACGGGCTGCATCATTAATATAGGCATAATACACTTCGCTCATCATTATTTCATCGGGCTTGCGATATTTCGCTTTGTATTTACTATCCTCCGGAAATTGAACACGATAATCGCCATCAATACTGCGATAACCCCAAGCAGTTAAGAATTGGGTAAATCCTTCATCCAATGAAGCGCGGTATGTTTCATTATTGCCCACCATACCGAAATACCACATATGTCCCACTTCGTGAATTAATAAATCGCGATAAGAAGGGTCATATCCTCCATCCAAAGTTAACATCGGATACTCCATACCGTCGCGAGCGTCTGCAACAATTATTTTCGGCCAGATATAAGGCGTAAAATCACGACTAAATGTTTCGATTATTTTTTTGGTATAATCAGCGGCATTTTGCCAAAACGCTGCATGTCCTTCCTGCACTAACGCAACACATTTAACCTGTTGTCCGTTTACAAATGCCATACTTTCTCCTATCCGGTAATTCGGGTCGGCCGTAAATGCAAAATCATGCACATTGATAGCATAATATTTCCATGTTTTTTTCTCGCCTTCAACATAAGGAATTATTACAGAAGCTTTTTCTTCCCAAGGTTTATTGGCAAAGTTTTTTATATCCAGTTTTTCACGCAACGAACGCGGCATCATATCCTGTTCGTTTTCTAAATAACCGGTTGCTTCAACAATATAATTAGAAGCAAATGTGAGTTCTACTTCAAATGAACCAAAGTCACCATAAAATTCTTTACCTAAATGTTGGTCTGTATCCCAACCCATTTTCCTGTCATACACACAAATACGCGGATACCAATGCACACCATCATAATGCATAAAATCACCGGATTTAAATTTTTTCATTCTTCTGCGCAAAGAACCGGTATCAAAATACGTTTTAAATGGAATTTCAATCGTGATATTTTCTCCGGGCTGAATAGGTTTTTCTAAATTGACACGTAAAACAGAAATATCCTGAACCAGTATCGTTTTTTCATCCGCCTTTTTACCATTACGTTTAATTATTTTCACTTCCGTTACTTCTGTTCCTAAACCGGCACCTTCATATTTGCCATATGTTGGCCTTACATCGTTCGAAAAATTTAATTCCTCTACATAGGTATCAGGTTGAAATGCTTCCTGATACAAATGGAAATACACAAATGGCAGCGCATCAGGGGAATTATTATAATAGGTTAAAACAACTTTTCCATCCACAATATCAGTTTTTTCGTCAATAGCTGCTTTTATGGCATATTCCACATCTTGTTGCCAATACCCATCAAATGGTTTTTTGTTTTTCCAGTAATAAGGATTTTGTTCGCTCCGGTAACTATACGCAGGCCGAGAAAAATGATCAGGAATAATCTGAGCATTTACCGACACAAAGCCGCTTACGCAACAGATAGCAATAAAAATGATTTGCAGATAACGCATGTTCTTGCTTGATTTGTGAAAAATTGTTGACGCAAATATATAACCCTGCCCTTAATAAACATGTATCATTTTATCGCCTTAACGCTTATTCCAGGTGTTGGCCCTGTTAATGCAAAATCACTCCTAGGCTATTGCGGTAGTGCTGAAGCCATTTTTAAAACGAAAAAGCGGGAACTGTTAAAAATTCCCGGAATTGGAGAGGCTGCTGCAGAGGCTATCATCAAAAAAACACCATTTGAGCGTGTTGATGAAGAAATTTCCTTTCTTGAAAAATCGGGAGTGCGCTGTATAACATTTATCGACGAAGATTATCCGAAACGACTCAAACATATTCATGATGCTCCACTGGTATTATATTATTCGGGAAATGGCAACTTGAACAGCGCCAAAACGTTAGGTATTGTCGGCACTCGAAATGCCACTGAATATGGTCGTCACATTTGTGAGCAACTGATTGAAGATTTAAAAGAAGAGCAAATTGTTTTTATCAGCGGTTTGGCATATGGTATCGACATTGCTGCGCACAAGGCTTGTGTTAAACGCGATGTTCCCAATATTGGTGTTTTAGCACACGGGCTCGACATGGTTTACCCCTACGCGCATAAGGATACTGCCAAAAAAATGATAATAAATGGTGGATTATTAACGGAGCATATGTCCAAAACACTTCCCGATAAACAAAATTTCCCCAAACGCAATCGTATAGTAGCCGGTATGGTAGATGGCCTCATAGTGGTTGAAACGGCCGAAAATGGCGGTGCTGTAATTACAGCTATGCTTGCAAATGCTTATAATAAAGATGTAATGGCATTTCCCGGCAATATTACCAGTCCGGTTTCAAAAGGTTGCAATGCACTTATTAAAACCAATCGCGCCGCAATAGTGGAAAATGCAAAAGATGTGCTCGATGTCATGTGTTGGTCGAAAGCAGGTGAAAAAAAACAAGTAGTTCAAACTTCCATGTTTAATGAATTAAACGAGGATGAACAACTATTGTATAATATCATCAAATCAAGCCCTGAAATTGGCATCGATGAAATTACCAGCAAATCTGCCTTAACACCAGGAACAATAGCCGGTGTGCTATTAAATCTGGAGTTTTACAGCCTGATAACCAATTTGCCCGGCAAACGATATAAGCTGCTTTAAACCATCGAAACTTAATAATACACTAAAAGGCAAAATTACTTCACTAAGTTATTTGTGCATTTCATACGTTAAACAAGCCATTTCAAGCGAAGTGGGTTGTGCAGTCCTTCTACAGTTGCCAACTTGCACCTTGTAACATATAACCTGTTAACCAATTTTATGAAAACACTATACACCTCACTGTTGGGAATTATTTGTCTGAATATGCTTAACGGACAAATACCGGAGCAGGAAATTATTCTAGAAACACATTCAGTATTTGCACCATCCATTAAACAAATGGATATTAATGCAGATGGCAATTTGGAATTTATTTATCTCCGTTCAAGTAAAATCCAAGTTTGTCAAAACACCGGCGATAGTGCCTGGCAAAAAATATATACTATCAATGAGTCATCCGCTGATATTATTACCGACTTTGCTTTTGGTGATGTTAACGATGATGGATTTGATGACATAATTTACAGCCCCTATTCAGGTATAAAAAAAATACGTGTATTAATAAATCCAACCGACAACAGTTCAAATTGGGAAGAAATAATTTTAACTGAAGAAGCCAGAACGGTTATTGGCGTTTTTGATATCAACAGTGATGGCTGGAACGATATTATTTATGAAGACTTGACAACACACATCAATTATTATAAAAACAATTCAGGAGCATTTACTGAAGCCATATTAATATATAATCCTACCTATACTTTAACCTTATTTAAAAGTGCTGATATTGACCTGGATGGTGATATAGATATTGTTGGCCATTTTAATTCAACCGGTACTTTATTTTTTACCAATCAAGGGGACGGTACTGTTGTCACAACAATCATATCTTCTGATTTTTACCAACAACAGTTAGCCGTTGATGATTTTGATGGAGATGGTTATTTAGATGTTATGTTGCGATATAGCACATTAGTTAAAATTGCTTTGTATGATGTGCCTTCAGGAGAGTATGACAGCCCTATTTCATTAGGCTCCATTAATGCCAATGATTATGATGTAGCCGATTACGATAATGATGGCGATGCAGATATTTTATTGACAAAATTTACTGATGATTTTTACAGTAATATCAATTGTTTAGAACATTTAACCGGGACTGATTTCGCACCTGAAACTTTGTTGTTTGATTCCATTATGACGAAAAACAGCACCATGTCTTTTTTCCCTTATAATTTAGATGATGATTTAGTAGATGTGTTTGCATTTATCAATGGTAATACACATGTTTTTATCAATAACGATGGTGAATATTTAAATGAATCACCAATCACACCCGACATATCTTTTCTTCGTATTGATTTAATCAGATTAGCTGATTTGAATAATGACGGAACTGATGAAATAATTGCCGTTAACAACGATGCTACTATAGCATGGTTGCATTACAATCAATTAACTGACACCATAACAGCAAGCAGGAAATTTGGGAAAATAGAAGGCAGCCCCTACCCTAAGCAAATAGAAACAGCCGATTGTAATAATGACGGTTACCCCGAAGTAGTGGTATCTTATCAGGGAATTGCTGATTATATGCAATCGAGTTACTATTTCATGAATGATAGTGTTGGAAATTTCACACCACATTATATTGATGCAGTTGCATTTGCTGAAATATTTTTTGTAGATGCCAACGAAGACGGCAAAATAGATTTAATCGGCAGAGAAATTGAATATCCAAATGCTTTAAAATATTATGCGAACACAGGTGATACAGCCAATCTATTTACATTTATTGCAAATCTCGTTTCAGGATACTTATATGATTATAATATGGACGATATTGACAATGATGGCGATCAGGATTTTCTTTTTGTCAATGCATTTTCAGGTTATATTCAATCGCTGGAAAATATTACTCCGGGAGCATTTGGCCCTGTTACCGATTTTTTAGACCACAGTTGTGCAACTGCCTTTAACGTATATTCCGACGATACCGATGAAGATGGTGATTTAGATATTTATTATACCTGTACTACTGATGTTACTTACTTTGCCGAAAATACCGGTGGAAGTTATATACACCATAACCTTGGCGTGTTTGACAATGTAACTGAATTTGGTCCAGGCTATAACGACCAATTTGATTTAAATGCAGATGGATTCACTGATTTAATTGCCTGCACCAATTCCACTTATGGAACTAGAATTAAATTAACTTCCGGAACGCCTCTACCAGATGCATCAATGTTTACCGCTACGCCGGATTATGCGATATTAACCGATTTTGATGGAAATGGGACAACTGATATTATTGGAGCAAATACCTATGCATTATATGTTGAATATGATGTAATTTTTCCTA
>DAORKJ010000126.1:6983-9338 GCA_035439505.1 Chitinophagales bacterium | reverse complement strand
GCAGGAACTTCGAACCAACCTTCATTGTATGTTGTAAATGATACACCATAATCAAATGATTTTTTGAAATACGGAATTTTGGTAACGGGGTCATATTGTAATGTATAAATAATTGCAGGATTATCGGGCTTAATCGCAACTGACATACAGAAATGGTCTAATATTTCTGTCCAGTTTTCACCGCCATCTGTACTTCTGAAAAATCCCTGTTCGCATCCTGCGTAAACAATCGTAGGATTTTCCGGATTATATACAATATCATAAGCTGTAATATAAATTGCCTGAAATGATGCATCCCCGGTAATATACCATGTTGCTCCACCATCACTTGTTTTCCATAATTCACCTTCAGACGTTGCAATTACTTCATCAGGATTATTCGGATTAACTGCCAATGCGCGAATGGTATTCATATAATACCCTTTGGTTACATGTTCCCAGTTTAATCCTTTATTAATTGTTTTGTATACACCACCTGTTTCACCACCGCAGTATAAAATATCAGGATTTGAAGCACATTGATCAATGCTGTGAATATTCGCATGATCTGAAATTGGAATACTTGGAGCTCCGGCATCGTATTTTGTAGTATAATGAATTTCCGGTCCTGCAAAGGTCCATGTAGTACTCCTGCTGCCTTCTTCACTGCGTAAATTTTTCCGTAAATTAATATTATTGTTTAGTGTTTGGTTATCAGGAAAAATAACATCGCCATTTTCCTGCGCATGTTGTCTAGCAACAATTGCCCAATGACTATAATATCTGGTATAATTATCTTCAGTGTAAGGGTGTTGTTTATAATACGATTCAAATGCTGTTTGAATTGCAAAAATATTCGGTGTTTCAGCATATAATAAATGCACCCATTCAGGAGCATCGTTTTCAAGAACCGGTTGAATTGGACCGTTTTGACTAAATGTAAATAAAGGCAAAAAACAGAGTAGGGTAAAAAGTATTTTTTTCATAATAATCAATTGGATACAAATTTCGTGTTCCCAATTGATATTTTAGGGGCAAAGTCAATTTTTTACAAAAAAATAGCTTAGCCTTTAATGACGCGACCTTTACGAACTAAAATATCGCTGCCGGCTGCCATGATTACCGAATGTGGTTGTGTGTTGTTGAGAGCTGCAAAATCGGCACCATAAATAGCTTCGAAATTAGTTTGGATGGTGTAATCACGAATGTTATGCACCAGCCAGCGAGGGTGTTCTACAGCATATTCGTTGGTACTTTTATCGTCAATTGCCGCATAACCCCAATAATGTTCTGTTATAAATTCTTCAAGACTGCCATCTTTCATAGCCACTTTTTGCGTATCTGCAATAGCAGAAAATACATTTGCTTTTCCCCAAGTGTAATTGGCATAAATCGCATCTTGTTTAATGGCTACATGTTGAGCCATTGACATTGTTTCGTAGTTTTCATTAAAGAATGTATTTGCCACAAATGTTATCATTGTTTTGGGGACAATTTCTTTAATAAATACAACGCCTCTTTTCCATGTACCATTATCATTATACTTTACATAAAAACGTAAATTAACTTCAGGGAAATTGGTATGGAATGGAAATTTAATCCCTAATACTTTTGTTTCTAAAAACTGAAAAGCAACTAAACTAATTAAATGCTCACCATTAAATGTATCCAATTCGGTATGTGCAGGCAGGTATTTTTTTAAAATTTCTTCATCACAAGTATAATTGGCGATTAATAAATTCCGCCAGACCGCTTTTAAAAATATATTTTGTTGGGACATGTTATCAATAAAAAAAAGTATCAGCATTTCTACTGATACTTTTTACATTAAGATTAAATGAATAAAATCATCATATTATTTCTTTTTCCAAGCCTCAAGGTCGGTAGCAACAGTTTGTGCAAAACCACCATTTTTAGCTTCTGTAGCTGCAGTATGTGATTTGGTACCGTATTCAATAGCTTCTTTATACATGCCGTTTGCAGCATAAGCGCGAGCTAAGGTATACACATTCCAATAACGTTCTTTTTGAGTTACCGATTTTTTAGCCCATTCTAAAGCTAATTTGGCATCTAAATTATTGTCGAGATAAAATTCTGCAGCATCATTATACAAACCCATGGTATTTTCTGCAGCAGCAATTGCTTCTTCAATATTTTTTTTGCCTTGTTCTACAAATTCGTTTTTAATTTCAAAACTTACTTTTGTTGTTTCCCAATACATTTCGAGGGTTACTGAGTTGTCTTTAACATTAGCAAAACCCATGGTAAACGATTCTGTAGCAGTAGTTGTGGTTGGGGTTACAGTAAAACGAACTACATCATCTTCCTGTTTGTAACCACCTGTTCCCCATAATTCGGTGTTTTTGTTGATAATAA
>DAORKJ010000126.1:0-6883 GCA_035439505.1 Chitinophagales bacterium | reverse complement strand
CTCTTTATACGATTTATCATTTTAAACCACCTTATTTGGCTGGTACCTAATGCCATAGTGCTTTACAAGGTATATCGCAGAAGTTTCGAGACTGATGAAATGTTGATGGATACCTTTAGCAGTGAGCAATATCCATTGTCGCTGTTTGACACTACAGATGGTCGCAATTTAGGGGAAATGCATGAGGAAAAACCATTGATGCTGGTGTTTTTGCGTCATTTTGGATGTCCGTTTTGTAAAGAATCCCTTTTACAACTTGCTGAACATCGCAATCAACTGGAAGCTGAAGGTATTGGAATAGTGCTAATATATATGGTTGATGACAATACTGCTCAAGCATATTTGAGTGAATATGGCCTAAATGATGTTGCTCAGGTTAGCGATCCTGAAGAAATATTTTATAAGTCGTTCCGCCTCAAACGCGGCAGCTTTTTACAGCTGTTTGGCTTAAAAGTGTGGGTTCGTTGGGTAGAATTAGCTTTCAGAAAAAAATTATTTAATACTAAACCAGCGGGTGATGTAGCTCAAATGCCCGGTATTTTCCTGTTACAGGATGGCAAAGTAGTGAAAGAGTTTGTGCACAAATCAGTAGCCGATTCACCGGATTACAGCTTCTTTCTTAACTACAGAGAGAATTCCAGTTACAATTGACAAGTGTTATTTTTGTGCATTCACGTTGTGACTGCTCAAAAAAAATATGACTACAGACTGTTATTCAGAAGGTATATTCTGATAACGGTTGATGTATTGCTCATACTTACCGCATTATTTCTGTACATCAGATTTTTTCACCCCAATGCATTACAATCGTACCATACATTTTTAGATAATGTTTTATGGATTGCTGTGATTGTTGTGCTGTGGTTTTTTTATTCTTATTTATTTAATTTATATAAACTGGCCAATGTCGATAGGATTAGGGCAACAGTAAAAAATACCGTACTCACTGCAGCGCTAACTGCATTGACGTATTTATTTATGCCGTTTTTAAGTCCCACGTTTCCAGAAAGCCGATTTCCGGCTTTTGTATTAATGGGGGCAATGATTGTTTTAGTATTGTTGTGGCGATTATGTTATGCAGCATTTTTTATTCATCCCATCTTAACTAAAAAAGCAATCGTTATCGGAGCGGGATATACCGGCAGAGAAATTGTCCGAACATTATTACATAATCCTGCTATATATCATAACACCGGATATAAAATTTATGGTTATATTGATGATGATGCAACGAAACAAGGAAAAATTTACGATGAATTAAAAGTGTTAGGCGACGGAAACGACTTGTTTAAATATGCACGCAGATTGGATATTGATGAAATTATTATGGCTATTCCTGAACAGGAACATCTTTCTGCAGCATTACATCGCGCGTTGATTGATTGCGAAAATGCGGGCATAGTTGTGGAGCATGCTACCAAAATATATGAAGAGCAAACCGGAAAGGTGATGATTAAAATTAAAGCCAATGAATATCATTTAACCAATCCATACAGTATTGTCCATAAGGATAATTTTTATGCTTTTTTTAATCGCGTAATGAATATCAGCTGTGCACTTTTTGCAGGCGTATTTTTTTTAGTTGTGTTGCCTTTTGTCTGGTTGGGTAATTTATTGTTTAGCAGAGGCCCGTTATTTTACACACAGGAACGTGTGGGGGAAAACAATAAAATATTTCATATTATAAAATTCAGGACCATGATTGTGGATGCAGAAAAAAACAGCGGTCCACAGTTTGCTCAAAAAAGTGATCCGCGAATTACCAAGGTGGGCAATATATTGCGCAAAACACGATTAGATGAGTTTCCTCAGTTTTGGAATATTTTAAGAGGTGATATTAATTTAATAGGACCAAGGCCTGAGCGGCAGTACTTTGTTGATGAACTGAGTAAACAAATTCCTTTTTTTAAGTTGCGCAATGCCGTTAAGCCGGGCCTAACCGGATGGGCGCAGGTTAAACATCATTATGCTTCCGACTTTGATGATACCCTGATAAAATTGCAGTATGATTTGTATTATATTAAACACCGTTCACTTCTACTCGATTTTATGATTATCTTTAAGACCATTGCGGTGATGGTTAAATTTAAAGGCACTTAATTCACAACAGCTTGGATTTATTAAGGAGAAATATTCCTGAGAAGGTGGTATTCGGCATGATCTGTTTCATTGCCATGCTCATACCATTTCACAAAACCCTGGCATCACCTGTTTTATTGTTATCGTTTATTACCATTTTATTAAGTCTGAATTATGCCTATAAACTGGAACGGTTGTTAGAGAACAAAAGGTATTTATTTTTTGCATCCATTTTCCTGTTGTTTGTTTTTGGTTATTTCTTTTCTGAAGATAAACATACCGCCTACCGCGATTTGGAAGTTAAATTTTATTTATTGGCCATTCCTGTTTTTTATGTTTTAATTCAGCCGTTTACTATTAAAGAACGAAAACTGGTTACCACCTTATATGTAATTGCATGTTTATTATTCATCCTGGTTGCGTTTAGTATAGCCTTTTACGACTTTATAGTATTGGGAGAAAATCATTTTTACTACAAAGATTTATTAGCGTTTACTTATTTACACCCATCCTATGCTGGCATGTTTCAGGCCTTTGCTGCTGTGATTATTGTTATGCATTTGCTCACCAACTGGTTTGAAATACCCAAAAAATGGCGATTTATTTATTTAGCACTATTGGCAATTATTACCTTGTTTATTTTCCTGCTTACTGCAAAAATGGCAATAGGCAGTATATTTATATTATTAAGTGTTGCCTTTTATTTGTTAGGCAAACAAATTTTGGGAAAATCGAAAACTATCTTCATTATTGTATTGGGTAATGTTGTTGCTATCGCCATCATGTTAAGTTTACCTTATACCCGCGAAAGATTAAAACTATTGTTTACTTATAATGAGGTGAGTTATGAAAATAGTGTGAATTCCAGACAGGAAATCTGGAAAGCAGCCATAGAAGTGGCGCAAAACAATTGGCTGGTTGGTACCGGAACCGGTGATGCAGAAAAGGAATTAATTGCTGCCTATCAGCGCAATAATTTTCAACTAGGTGTTGACGAAAAGTATAACGCCCACAATCAATATTTACAAATTTTGGTGGAAACTGGTATTGTAGGTCTTGTCCTGTTTATAGCCTATTTAATCTGGTGTTTGCGACTGGCAATCAGGTCCCGGAACCATATTTATCTTGTGTTTCTTTTGTTATGGATTGTTAATATAGCTACCGAATCGATGCTGGAAACCCAAAGCGGTGTAGTTTTTTTTAGTTTCTTCAATGTCTTGCTGGCTATGGATTACAGCCGAAAATAAGGCTCGTTTAAGCACTTTTTTACAATTTTTTTTAGCCTTCCTGTAACTTTTATGTGGGGTCATCCGCCTAATGTTCAGAACGTTAATTAAAACAAATTTAATAATCACTCCAAAATCAGATATTATGAAAAACTTATTTACAATTGCAGCTATCCTCTTAAGCACTTCTTTATTCGCAGGAAACGAAAACAAAAATGTTTCAGATAAAGATAAAACTTCAGTAATCGACAACATTTCTAATTTAGTTGGGGATGAAACAATATTAAGCCAATTAGGTGTGAAGGGACAAGCAGATGTAACTATTACTGTTGATGAAAATGGTTTAGTGCATGTTGCCTCAGTACAAACAAATGATTACTTGTTGGCATACCATATTAAACAAACCGTTGAAGATGCAAAAATGATTGTTAATGATTCGTTAGTGGGTAAAACAGTTTCGTTTATCATGAACGTAGTGCAATCGAAGTAACATGTCATCCACTTCGTTTGCGTGAGGCCTCCTGAAAGGGGGCCTTTTTTTATGCTTATTAATATTTGTTAAATAATATTCACACATTTTAATCAATATTAATGTAACCTTTTTGTCATTTTCTCCTCATACAGTAGTAACAATTCAATTAGACCTTTGCATTGTGAATTTATAACGAATGTATTTATCTCATTAATAAAAAATATGTATTATGAAAATGGTAACCTTAATTGCAGCATTATTTTTAACAACCAATTTATTTGCCGGCAACGATGAAACATGTTCATCTAATTCGATCAAAGAAAATATTATACATCTGATTGAAACTGCACCTCCTTTTTCTGATTTTGATTTGGAAGGAATTGTAACTATTCAATTTGAAGTTGATGACAACCACCATATTCATGTTAAGCAGGTAAGCAGTGGCAATACTTTGCTTGCCAGTCATGTGATGAGTTCTTTACAAAATAAATTACTCAGCTGCGACTGTGTGATGTCCGGTACAACCTACGTATTAAGATTACAATATGTGCAGTATAGTTAATTGAAAACCGCCTTGAGAATACCTATAGCTTTGTTATTTTTGCATAATAACATAACCAAATGGCTATTAAAAGGAAAACGGTTATTATAGTTGCAGTAATCATTGCATTTCTCGGTATTATCGGTGTAGGTTCAGGGTATACCGTATACTTACGGGTTATGGCGCCAAATGTGGCAGTTCAGGAGGATGTTTCATTATATGTGAAACCTACATTTAATCTGGATTCCATTTTAGTGCAAACACAAAAATTGCAACTTTTTAAAAATGAAGGCTCTTTTGAGTGGTGGGCTAAACGACAAAATTTAGGCAATAACCTTGTTGCCGGACGATACGTTATTACACCCGGAATGAGTAATAGAGCCATTGTTAATCTATTAATGAGCGGCAGGCAAACACCGGTAAATGTTACATTTAATAATATCAGGACAAAAGCAGATTTTGCAGGAAGAATAGGGGAGCAGCTCATTGCGGACTCATCTGATTTTGTGGCATACTTTGATTCTTCTGCTTATTTTTCAACATTGGGATTAAATAAAGATAATTTCATGACGATATTTATTCCAAATACGTATGAATTGTATTGGAATACTGATGCCGAAGGTTTTGTTAAACGTATGGCGAAAGAACACGATAATTTTTGGACACCGACACGAAGAGATAAGGCAGAAAAAATCGGATTGACGCCGGAGCAGGTTTATATTTTAGCGTCCATTGTTTATTCTGAAAACGACAAAGCTGCGGACGAAGCACCAAGAATTGCCGGTGTGTATATGAACAGAATTAACAAAGGCATGAAAC
Organism: Chitinophagales bacterium; assembly: GCA_035439505.1. Taxonomy (GTDB): domain Bacteria; phylum Bacteroidota; class Bacteroidia; order Chitinophagales; family BACL12; genus UBA7236. The sequence goes on along the minus strand of DAORKJ010000126.1, from coordinate 1,746 downwards.
TGGAGGCAGACCCGACAGTGAAATTTGCCATTGGCAATTTCGCCATCAAACGTATTTTATTTGCTGACCTGGAAATTGAATCGCCATATAATACCTATAAACATGTGGGATTACCTCCGGGGCCAATTCATATGCCACCAATTGCGTATATTGATGCTGTGTTGAATTATGAACATCATGAATATATTTTTATGTGCGCCAACGGTGACGGTTCAGGATATCACCTTTTTGCGAAAACCTTAGCAGAACATAATCGCAACCGCGATATTTATATTGCTACATTAAATAAACAGGGCATACGACGTTAATAATTTACGTCAAATGAGCCCGGAATTATCTGATTAACATGATGTTGTAAATGCTGGATATAATCTTCAGCCAACCATAATAAGGTATGGGTATTGATGCTTTCTTTTCCGGTATCAATTACATTGGTGTAGTAGCCTGAAGGCATTTCTTCCAAAACTGCGACTATGCGATGATTGAGTAATTGCCATAATTCAATAATAGATGACTGTGGCATTTTTTGATAATTGTTAGCGGCAACCCAAAAATCCTGCTGATAAATAATTTTATCATGGGTTTGATATTGCCCTACTATAAACCTGCGTAAATTGTTTTGTGCTGAATCTATCAGATGACCAACAATTTCTTTTTTGCTCCATTTTTCGGGATGAGGTTTTTCATCAAATATAGAAGGTGCTATTTGTTGGAATTTAATAGCGAATTCATCAACAATTGTAAGCAAGCGAGCTGCAATTGGTTTCATCATAATAATTTAGTTTAACTATTGCCAGGAAATTAATCTCCCCAACTTAACCTACGCCAAGCCTTTTTTGCATCACGGTTTCAACAAGTAATGCGAGTGCCTGTGGCTTATATTTTCTCCAATTGAGGTTGTTAAATGGTTCACCAATCAGCATATATCTATCGACATGTGCACGAATCATTTCATCTTCCACGTGTTCTCTGAAATTGATTGCCGCAATCCAGCCATCTTCAATATCGTCGAACCATTCTTCATAATAATCTTCATCACCACCGTGAAAGTTTAACACATTTTCGCCAATGAGTATAAATTTAGTGATGCCATTACGGGTTAGTTCATCAATAACATCCCGTTTTAAAAACATAATATCATTATACAGGCAATCGTTCCACTCCCCGATAAATTCCATAATAACTACTCCTGCCTCATAATCGGCAAAAATTATTTTTAGATATAATGTCGCAGAACCAAATTCATCCCATTGAGGATGAATGAAATAGTTATAAATAGTATTCGTAAATTCAAACTCGTTGTATTCCCTTCCGAAAAAAGGGCTCAATTCATCTTCCTCAGAAGCGTAATATTCACGCCAACTATAAAATGGTTCTATTTCCTGCATATACCTTGTAACGCCGGAAAATTATTTTGTATTTCGGAAAGAAAAAAATTTATTTTATGCAGAAACTACCAAAATAATTTGGTAAACTTCACTTTCTATAAGCCATCAGTGCTTTTTTTACACTACCTTCCTTCAACAATAGGGCATTGGCTGCATCATACGATAAACCGGTTTCGTCAACAATCATTTTTGTGCCGCGGTCTATTAATTTATAATTACTTAACTGCATGTTAACCATTTTATTATCTTCAACGCGACCTAATTTTATCATCACAGCAGTTGAAATCATATTTAAACATAATTTTTGGGCCGTACCACTTTTCATTCTGGTTGAACCTGTCACAAATTCGGGACCAAC
>DAORKJ010000125.1:6412-9353 GCA_035439505.1 Chitinophagales bacterium | reverse complement strand
TTTTTGCAAATTCAAATTCCCGTTCTATCTTTGCACATGGAAAATCTCTCAACTAAGTTTTTGGGTGAAAGTCTCACCTTCGATGATCTCCTTGTAGTTCCGGCCTATTCTGAAGTATTACCACGTGAAGTAGATATTTCTACTCAACTCACGCGCAATTTGCGTATTAATGTGCCTATTATTTCGGCTGCAATGGACACTGTGACTGAGTATAAGATGGCAGTCGCCATGGCCAGAGAGGGTGGTATTGGTATCATTCACAAAAACATGAGTATTGAGAAGCAGGCAGACCAGGTAAGACGAGTGAAAAGGAGTGATAGTGGGCTGATTATTGACCCTGTTACCTTGTCACAAAACGCCATTATTCGCGATGCACTTGCCATGATGAAGGAATTCAAAATTGGTGGCATTCCGGTTGTTGATGAAAATAAGAAGCTGGTTGGGATTTTGACGAACCGCGACTTACGTTTTGAAACCAATATGCAACGCCCGATTGCCGAGGTGATGACGACCACGAATTTAATTACTGCGCCTGAAGGAACAACCTTACAACAGGCTGAAAATATTCTCAAAAATTACCGTATCGAAAAGCTTCCTGTTGTTGATGGCAATGGCATTTTGAAGGGATTGATAACCTATAAAGACATCCTCAAACTGGCGAGTCACCCTCGTGCTTGTAAAGATAAATATGGTCGTTTACTGGTGGGCGCCGCTGTTGGCGTAACACATGATACTATTCAACGTATTGAGGCTTTGAGAGCTGTTGGTGCCGATTTAGTGATTATTGACACTGCACACGGTCATTCAAAAGGGGTGATTGATATGGTGAAGCTGGTAAAATCGAAGTTTCCGGATTTAGAAGTGGTTGCGGGTAACGTAGCTACAGGCGCCGGAGCCAAAGCGCTTGCCGATGCCGGTGTCGACGCGGTTAAAGTGGGTGTTGGCCCCGGAAGTATTTGCACCACGCGCGTTGTGGCAGGTGTTGGTGTTGCTCAAATAAGCGCGATTAACGATGCTGCCAATGCATTAAAAGGCACCGGAGTTCCGGTAATTGGCGATGGCGGTATTCGATACACGGGCGATATTGTAAAAGCCATTGTAGCTGGTGCTGATACCATTATGGCCGGTAGTTTATTGGCCGGAACGGAAGAAAGTCCGGGCGAAACCATAATTTACGAAGGCCGTAAGTTTAAATCTTACCGCGGCATGGGTAGCGTGGAAGCAATGGAAATGGGTTCTAAGGACAGGTATTTTCAGGATGTGGAAGATGATATTAAAAAATTGGTTCCTGAAGGTATTGTTGGTCGCGTTCCGTTTAAAGGCACATTAGAGGAAGTGATGGTTCAATACATCGGTGGTTTAAGAGCGGGTATGGGATATGCAGGCGCCAAAGATGTTGCCTCATTGCACAATGCTCAATTTGTAAAAATTACCGCAAGTGGTATTCGCGAATCGCATCCACATGATGTAGTAATTACTAAGGAAGCACCAAATTATAGCAGATAATTAACGCGTTGTAATATTAAATAATTTAATTTGAGTTTGGATTACCGTTAAAAAAATAAACGGTAGACAGCGGCATCACTTGTATTTATTTTACAAACTCTTTCACAATAAAAATTTCGTAAAATTTTTGTGTGCTTTTGTTGCTGTAATGCTGGCTCAATTCTTTTTCGATATTATTATTAGGAAAACTAAAGTCTGCACCCGCATTTAAAAATAAGATGTGGTTATAATTTTTATAATCCAACTCGGTTATATCGTTTGTCGTATAAATATGTTTTTTGGCAAAGTCTTCCTGAATATTTTTGTAAATTTCTTGTGTATTAATATTTTTAAAAACCTGTTTATCGTAATAATAAGCAAAATTCAAAACAAAATGTTTGGGAGAAATAATAACCATGGTGCTGTCTTGTTTAAGGTTTTCAACATATTGTACCGTTTCCCGCACATTTCGTTTATTAGTAATATTTAAACTAGTTGTTGCGATAAATAGTATGCAAATAGTAATGGGTGGCAACAAAACCAAAAAGCGACCTTTTAACAAGCTGTTTGCAGTAATACCTAAGAGCAAAACAAACGGGATAGCCGCAAACATTAAATACCTGTCTAAAAACACGGGCACCGCATAGGAAATAAAAAACATGCCAAAAAAGCCAACCACAAACCAATAGGTTAGTAGTTTATTAATAAGCCCGGCTTTTTGTTTTACAATAAAGAATTTAATTATGGCAACTACAAAAAACAAAATAGATATAGAAGCAACTACCGGCATATTTGTAAAAGTTTTTACCATCCCAAATAAACTGTTGAACCCATCGGGTGCTTGTATCCAGGTTCCATTTGTCACCGAATCGGTAAATCGAATAAACATTGTATATAACATCGGTAGGTAACAAATGGCAATTATGCCGAATAGAAACAGCATTTTTCGCAATAACAGCTGTCTTAATTGTGGATTAAATAGTATAAATGAAATTTCAATCCCTAAAACAATGATACCAAAATAATGCGTATAAATGAGCAATACATTAATAATTATAAACCACCAACCAGATTTAAAAGGTTCTTCTTTTTGATTTATAAATTGGATGTAATAGTATAGCGACATGGTTGTCAGCATACCGAACATTGTATACCCGCGAGCTTGATGCGCATATAAAATTTGATAATTGGAAAAAATAAAAAGCAGACAGGCTGTCAGGGCAATTTCAGGTGTTAAATATTTGGCTCCAATTTTATAAATGTAATAAACGGTAATGCTACTAAATATTAGCGAAGGTAATCGGACCGCCCATTCGGATATGCCAAATATCGAAATCCAAAAATGTAAAAATATTTCGTAAAGTGGAGGATTGTTTCCACTACTTAGTAATCTAATAATGGAAAACACATCCATTTGTGCATGATAAATACTAAATGGCTCGTCGCCGGCAATGGA
>DAORKJ010000125.1:1159-6312 GCA_035439505.1 Chitinophagales bacterium | reverse complement strand
TGTTTAAAACTTTCCTCCAATTCAAGTTAAAATATAAATAAATAAATTAAATTTGTTATAATAATTAATTTAACCTAAACACATAACATGAAAAAAACACTATTTACCGCCATTTTAACCCTTACCACAATTGTATTGTTTTCCCAATCAGGTAGCAATTTCACCGTAAGGCTAAATTCATTAATTCCTTCAGGCGAATTTAAAGACGATGATTATGACGATTTTTTACTCGACGGTGCGGGTGGTGCCGGGCCGGGAATTGGCCTTGGATTTGAATTTGCCAAAGAAATTGAAGTGGAGGGCTTATCAATTATCGGTTCGGTTGACTTTCTTGTAAACGGGTTATCTAAAGAAATAACAGAAAGCTTTGAAGATGACCTTGACCCAAGTGACAAAGTAACCTATTTAAAGTATATAAACGTTCCTGTTTTAATCGGGGCTAAGTATAGCATTTTAGCTTCCAACATTGGCATTTTCGGTAAATTTAACGTTGGTTTAAATATGCTTCATATTACCGACTTCACAGTTGAATACGATGCATTTAATGGAACAAACACTTTATCCTTTGACAATTCCCTGAAACTTGCATATGGAATAGGCGCTGGAATAGTGCTAAATGAAAAAATTTCTATAGGCTTTGACTATTTAGGCTTAGGATCTCATCCAATTGATGGTAAAGATACTTATGAAGATGATTCCTTTGACAGCGAAGTAGATATCAGCGATTATTATGATACAAGGGATATTACGGTTTCCGGTATTAAATTACACATCGGTTTGATCTTTTAAATGATATTTATTTGTCAGTTTCTAAATTATTGTTGTTAAAGAATATTTATCAAAGCAAATACCTAAATCACGCTAAAATGCACAACTATTTGAGTTGATTAATAGAAATGTGAAACATAAATTATTGGTGCATTATGGTAATAGTAACAAGCAACTTTAATCGAACGTAGGTTGATAAAACATCCAAACAATTTACATACTACGCCCAAAAAGGTTATTAATTGAATATACCTTTTGTAGTATGAATGAAAAAATCAGGTGCTTTTATTTAATTATAAACCTCACCTGATTTTTTTTATGTTATTAGTATCCCAAAATAATGCATATTCTACGAGGATGCACCCAATTCAGAAAATAATAATTATCGAAGCCATGCTAATTGTTTATTTGGCATCATCTGTCATATCCAACTCAATTAAATGTACTTCCCGATTGTTTTCAAACCCGCTTGGTATTTCCCCCTCATAGGCAACATATACATTGTATCCTCTTGCTTGCAAGTCGAAAATTGTTTTATCATCCGGTAATTGCTGATATACCATAAACTCCGTATAGAACATTGCATCAATTGGCATATTGTAATTAAACAATACCGAATTTTGTTGAATATCCTTATCTAGTGCCCTTAGCTCTGCAACCCAGTTGTAATCTTTAGAAGGAGGATCAAGCAGTTTCGATCTTTCGATACCATACCGAACAGGCAGCAACAGCAATAAAGCAATAACAAATCTCGACAAATACTTTTTCCAACCTTGAAGGTTTTGGTCCTGCATGTAGAAAATAAACCACCCGGTTATCATAAATATAGCCGGAGAGGTGAATAAAATATAACCTTGCATTTTTGTTTTTACCAATGTAAAAAACACAAGTGGGATTATTATCCAAATGGCTAAACTATAATATTTAATAGATGATGTTTTGTTGAATAATTTAAATAAAAAATAGAGAAGGGGAATATAAACAAGTTCACCATAGTTAATTCTCAATCGCTCAAGAAAAAACCACCACGGCTCATCTCTACCACCAAGTATTTCAAAAATATGCAGGCGGTTATAGTGCTGTTCCCATGCTGTTTCGGCGGGAAAAACATTGGCAATATAAATTTGCCATGGTGACGAAACAATGATAATAACGCCAACCAATAGTGCAAAATGTTTTGCCATTTCAGCTATGGAAAATGTTTTGCTTGAATAAGCTAATATCAACCAAATTGGTAACACAATTAATGCAGGGAGCCATTTCGTTAAAATAGCAAATGCAATCATTAATCCCGCTAATATGTTAAAAATGACACTTTTAGTTGTAACAAATTTTGTAGTGAAATAAATAGCTGATAAAATAAAAATCAAAAACAATAAATCATAATGGTCTGTAGCAACCCTACCCCCGGTTAATTCAATAATCAATCCATTTAATGAAAAAAGAAAAGCTGAAATAAAAGCAACTTTATGACTATAAAAATAAATGCCGACTAAAAAAATGAGCCATATGCCTAATGTCGACAACAATACACTTGGCAGTCGCATGGCAAATTCGTTTACTCCGAAAACACGCATACTTGCCGCCATCATCCACAATGGCATCGGTTGTTTATGCACCCAAATATGGTTTTTATGCCATTGTTTGTAATTATACGGCAATACAGGGTCTTCATATAAGGTTGGTTTTAGCGGTTCCGAAATAATGTTTTTCGCCACCAGCGCATGGTAACGTTCGTCCCAAGGATGCAAATAAGGATCACTGGCAACAAAACATCTAATGATAAAACCGGCTAATACAACTAATAAAACTGCTAATTTAATTTTATCCTGCCTGGAATAATAAAATGCAATTAAATATAGGATTGTTGCCAATACAAGTATTAAAATTCCTATAGTATTATCAAACATATTAATAATTTACAGTAGATAATAGTCAAATTTAATGCTTGTTCTTATCAACAAGTTAGTTAATTAACCAGCTATTGCTTAAGCACCACATAACCCCAAGCAGGTACAGTAATTTTTTTGCCCGACTTTAGTTTTTGTTTTTTTCCTGTGAATACATTTTTATATTTTCCGGAATCGGTATTTAATACCGCATCATGTGCATCGGAAGATAAATTTAAAATAACTACTACTTTATTATCTCCCAATGTTCTGGAATAGGCATAAATTTTTTCGTGTTGTGTATCAATTCTTTTATAATCACCACCATAAGCACCATTCCACAATGCAGGATTATCTGCCTTTAATTGAATTAAAGTAGTATAAAATTGGGTGAAGTTTCTGTTGTCCAGCCAAACTACTGAATCTTTATCAAAAAACTTTAAACGGCGATCGAGTGCAACTTCCTGACCGGTATACAATAAAAACATTCCCGGTATAGTTGCAGCCATAACACCAAATGTTTTAGCACCTTCGCCCATGCGTTCAAATTCGGTTCCGTTCCAACTATTTTCATCGTGGTTGCTGGTGAAGTTCATGTAATAACTTCCAGTTGGATATACTGAATTATGGTTAACAATAATACTATCCATTCTATCGGCTAATGCTTTTCCTTTTGCAATTTCATTCATGATATGGTGTTTGGACCAACCATATGTCATATGAAAACCATCAGTATGAAATTGAGGACCTTCTGCTTCGGCTAATAAAAAAATATCGGGTTTAATCTTTTTTAATTCTGTCAAGGCTTCCATCCAAAAATCATCAGGTACCATTCCTGCGACATCGCAACGAAAACCATCGATATCTGCTTCTTCAACCCAAAATTTCATATCGGCAATCATGGCCGCACGCATGGCTTTATTATCATAATTTAAATCTGCCACATCACTCCAGTCTGCTACCGGTGGGATAACATTTCCTGATTTATCTGTCGTATAAAAATCGGGATGTGATTTCATCCATACATGATCAAAACTGGTATGATTAGCCACCCAGTCTAAAATAATTGTCATGTCTCGTTTATGTGCCTCATCTACCAATTTTTTAAAATCTTTCATGGAACCAAATTCGGGATTAGTTGCCGTGTAATTGGCAATGGAATAATAACTTCCCAAACTTCCCTTGCGGTTTAATTCACCAATCGGCTGAACCGGCATTAACCATAAAATACCAACACCCATTTTTTCGAGGCGTGGTAAATGTGTTGCAAAAGCGTCGAAGGTTCCTTCCTGTGTATATTGACGAATATTTACTTCGTAAATGGTTTTATCTTTTGTCCATTCAGGTGCCTGAGCAAATGTTAGTTGAGTGAGTACGAGTGCAAAAAGCACGAAGCCAATTTTTTTCATTGTGGTATGCTTAGTTATTTTTTAGTGTAATTATTTCAAACGAATACGGTGCCAAAGTTACTTCAATCGAATTATCGGAAACAACAATTATATTGCCGAAATTTGGCTGGTATTTATTTTTACTTATTGTATCGTTTACAATAATAGTAGTTTTTTGCGGACTTTTATTAAAAACAACAATCACTTCGTCATTAAGGTAAGTGCGTTTGTAAACATATTGCGTTGCGTTAACCATTAGCACTTCAAAATCCCCATATAACAACGCCATGTGCGAGATGCGTAGCTTGGTTAGTTCTGTAACCGTATTTTTAACATCGGTTTCAAACGGATTAAGGTTGTCGAAACGCATCATTCTCCGATTGTCAGGGTCATTAGCGCCCGGCATACCAATTTCATCGCCGTAGTAAATAATCGGAATTCCCGGAATGGTCATGTTGAAGGCATGCAACATTTTAAGTTTAGCATAACCTATTGTATCGGTAACAGTAATGTTACGGTTCCAGCCTGCTTCTTTATCGTTTTCATCCCATTTTAAATCGCCACTGGCATAAGATATAAATCGGGCCATATCGTGATTGCCTGTAATATTGCCCATTACGTGATGGTAACCATACGCATCAAAAGTTTCGTGTAAACTGGTATTTAATCTATCGAACCCAACTTCATTATTTGCAAATACACTTCTCGCATCGAAATACAATGGAAAATCAAATTGAGCATTTAATAATCCCGAACCTAAATAAGAACTAATTAATTCGCGGGAACCAAACGTTTCGCCAATTTGATAAATATTTCTGTTTTGCGGAATTTCAATTTCCGTTTTTATTTTATACGTGAGCAAGCGCCAAAATTCTGTTTCAATATGTTTGGTTGCGTCGTGACGAAATCCGTCGAGATTAAATTCTTTTAACCAATACATGGCACTGTCTGCACAAGCCTCCGCAACAATCGGTTTGCTATGATCAAAGCTCGGCATATATGGTTCAAACCAGGTAGTTAGTCGATACTCATCCCATAAACGCAAATTTTTTCTGCCATCAGGTAAATCGAGTTGTGAAAACCATTCGGGATTCGATTTCCATAAAGG
>DAORKJ010000125.1:0-1059 GCA_035439505.1 Chitinophagales bacterium | reverse complement strand
CCGTAATAATTTGCCTGTGGTAATAATCGTGCATCCTGAACCGGCGCATCGTTTTGTTTATTGCCATTATTAAATCTGTCCACCATCATAAAATACATAATGGTGCATTGGAAATCATCTTTTTCAAGTAATGATGGGTCGGTAATTATTTTCCCGTATTCTAGCGGGATGAGCATGTCGTTAGTTGCGGTTTCGGAGCCTTCGTAAAATATGCGGAGGTAGGAGCGGCGTAGGGATTTTGCTTTTTCAGGGATTGAAATTAATAGCTCTTCGTTGTAGCTATTATTGTCTAAAATCCAAACCTGATCCAACAACTCATTATTCCAAAAATATAAAGCCTTTTCAGAATGATTTGTTGTTAAAATAATTTTATGATTTTGTAAATCAAGAGTAGAAATATTTACAATATTAGATTGATTATTAAGGTTTTGAGCATTTCTTTTTCCCGCAACCAACAACGAATTAAACCCACCAATACCATTATCAATTTTAACCGGATTATTCGGGTCTAAAAACCAGCTGCCATCTGCAACAATTTGATATTGGTAACGACCGGGCGATAATGTTAATTCGGTTTGCCAGATACCATCTTTTAATTCCATAAAAATGATATTCGGATTCCATCCGGTGAGGTCGCCAACAATGGAAACTTTGTTGTATGTTTTTCCATTGGGATTAAATTGAAAAACAACTTTTTCTTTTTTTGATTTTTTTAAGAGGATATCATAAGCACCGGAATTGGTGGTAATTTGAATTGTGCTGAGTAATGGCACTGTATCTCTGGCAATGAGTATCAACTTTTTTTTATCGTTGCTTAATCCAAATTCGAAACAGCCGGGTGCTTCGATAGTTTTTATTTTGGTGATATCAATTAAATAATCCTCCAGCATCACTATAGTTGTGTCCAACTCCAGTTGAACAGGTTCCGCCAATCCAAAAATATCTTGTTGTGCTTTGGTGGGGTTGGTGATGCAGATAAAGCTTAATAGTAGGATGCACTTAATATAGCCGGGAAGGCGGGAAGAAAGGAAGTTGCGGGAGGTGGTTTTTGAAATCATT
>DAORKJ010000124.1:0-9599 GCA_035439505.1 Chitinophagales bacterium | reverse complement strand
GTAGCCCTAAAGATACAGTTATCGAACCAATTGGTATTGAAAATGAAGGAGTTATATGATTTAAAGATGCTACATAGAGTATAAATTTATAAGAATATGACTATTATTGCAGCTAAAGCACCTATAATAGTGGCCCATAATGCAATGACTTCAATTTTAGATTTTTTAGCACTCGGGTACATTTTTACTTCATTTGTAATCCTTTCATTGTAATTTGTTCTCGTACAAGAAATGAAATATAACTACCATGCTTTCGCATAACCTGTAAACCATTTGGTGTTAAACCCACCATTACACCATCGCCATAACCCCCAACCAATTGAACAAATCCAGTTGATTCTGAAATCGCTGCTATTCTGGATATTTCGCGCGGCGTGAGAACAATCCCCAATGGTTTAAATACACTTCCATAAATATTTAATTGGGCAGGGAGATTTTCATAAAGGTATTTCATAACCAAATCAATTTTCTTATCATCATCCATGTTGTCGTAATTTGCCATAATACGATTTATTTACTTTTTAATACCCCTAGAAAGTTAACCACAACGGCTATTATAACCGACATAGAAGAAAGGAATAAAAACCCTACAATAATAATTGCAAATACAGGATGATTTTTAAACCAAATTACTATTCGATCAACTTTTGTTTTTTCGTTTTTATAACCCCCTTCCTGAAAGAAAATTTTTCCGCGTGCTGTAATTGAACCAAATGGTGATTGGGAATACCCATGTAACAATTGAATGTAGCCATCTTGTTCAAGTTGATTCGCGCAAATTTGTAGATTATGGTAGTCGAAACTGATATTTCTTTTTTCAATTTCCTTAACTATAAATATTGCAGTATTAGTTTCGTCAAATATTTGTAAAACAAGGTTTAACTGCTTACGAAAATCTTTATTTTTATTAGCTCCCAAAATAAAATTTTACAAAATATTGTTTTGTTTATTTGAATCAATATTATCACATTTTATGGTTGGGTCTAATTTTGGTCGTTGAATGAACCCAATTGGTGGTCGGTTTGCGGCCTGATGAACTTTAACACCACTGTTAACTATTTGCTTGTTTTTGCCTGAATCAATAGATTCTGCAATTACATTCAATTTTTTATTAAAATGAAAAGCAATTGCTAATAGAACAATCAGTATTAAGGCAAACCCAAAGGCGGTAAAAACAACTTCTTTTTTCATAACTTAAAACATTATTTAAAGCTCAAATTTACCAAATTCCCACTAAATACTGCACTTGTCACTCCATCTATCATTAATTTTATATAAATTCCGAATTTTTGAAGCTTGATTATATCATCTTTTAATATTTCCGGCTCAAACTCCTTTTCTAAATATTCTGCATCACTAGCTCCAACTCGAAAACTAATCAGTGTTCCGACGTTGCCGAAAATCGAAGACCGTATATCTTCGTGAAATTGCTCAATATATTGGTGAGCTAGAAAGAGTGAGAGTCCGTATTTCCTTGATTCAGCGAGAATGTCTGCGAAAGAAAGGGAAAGAAACGAATGTGCTTCATCTACATATAAGTAAAACGGAATACGCTTTTCCATCGGTTGTTTGGCTCGATATAAAGCAGAAAGCTGAATCGAAGTAACTAAAATACTACCGATAATTGTAGACGCATCTTCCCCAAGTTCACCTTTTGATAGGTTGGCAATGAGTATTTTTTGTTCATCCATAACCTGTGACATTCGAAAACCTGAAACCTGTTTTCCCAGCATATTTCTCAAAGGTTTACTTGATATAAACACACCCATTTTGTTGAGAATAGGAGAAATCACCTCATTTCGGAATGAAGGTGTATAGGTATCAAACTCTTTTCGCCAGAAATCAAAAATGTAATCATCCTTTAAGTATTCAAGCACCTTTTCTTTGAAGTGCTTGTCTGTTAGAAGGGGTTGGATATCAAGCAAGGTAGCATATGGATATTGGAGGAGTGTCAGGAGGCTAAAACGGAGTATGTATTCCATTCTAGGGCCCCAGGAATCAGCCCAAATCTTTTTAAAGGTGGATATGAGGCCTGAGGCAACTAAGCTATGGTAATTTGGATGCACTGCATGTAGTGGGTTAAACGCAATCACATTTTCATCAACTGGATTGATATATACTAGATCTTTTTTTCTATTCTCCGGAATATGTTCAAGAAGATACTTTGCTACATCTCCGTGGGGATCGATAATCCCGCAGCCTTTGCCTTTTTGTATGTCTGAAAGTGCCATTTTTTGTAATAACGTAGATTTCCCCATTCCGGTCTTTCCGATACAGTAAATATGCCCATGTCTGTCCTGGTCTTTAATACCAAAAGGAATGTTTTGGTTGCGCCAATTTGTGTAGCCTATTGGCGTAATGTCATAATCATCCATACTCATACTGGATATTGTAGAAGATCAAGTTATTCAGCATAAGAGGGGTAAAATTGCTATTTCCAGCAAATTTGACCCCCTTATATATCTCACCTCAGTAATTCACAATGTAGGGGTACTCACAAGAACAAAAAAGTACGCTACGCTATGATCGAGGAACAAAACAGACAGTCGAATATGTCCGAAGATGATGCGATTGATTATATCGCACAGCTTTTAGTAGAAATGTTCCTCGATAAAAAACACGATGAACAATTTAGAAACAACAACTAAAAAGAGGGCTGTCATCTATTGCCGCGTTTCTACTGATAAGCAGGCTGTGAACTACAGTCTGGAAACTCAGGAAAAGATTTGTTGCGATTATGCAGACCGAAACAATTATGAGGTGGTAGAAAAGTTCGTAGAGGAGGGAGAATCTGCTAAAACCGCCGACCGAACGAAATTAAAGGAACTATTGCGCTATTGTTATGACAAGACCAATACAATTTCGGTGGTTATTTTCTATAAGTTAGATCGTTTTGCCCGCCAGAGGATGGACTATGATGTTGTGTGCAGTGGGTTAAGAGCAAAAGGACTCATTATTCGCTCTGCAACTGAACCTATAGAAGAAACCCCAACAGGAAGGCTCATGGAGGGCATGCTTGCCTCATATGCCCAGTTTGATAATGAAATACGCACAGAACGCTCTGTGCTAGGTATGAGGGCAGCTTTACGGGCTGGTAGGTTCATTTGGGGTGCACCAATTGGATACAACAACATTAAAATTGAAGACAAAGGAACAATTACCATGAGTGACAAAGCACCCATAGTCCGAGTGGCTTTTGAAGAGGTTGCAAAAAACAAAGAGCCTGCTGAAGTAATTTACAAATCAATGATTAAAATCGGGCTAACCAACAGAAAAGGAAAACCGCTGGCTAGGTCACAATTTTATGAGATGCTTAAAAACCCTTTGTATGCGGGTGTTGTTCAAGGGTTTGGGGAGTCGCATGAGGCTTCCTTTGAGCCAATAGTTTCAAAAGACCTGTTTGATCGAGTGCAGTTTGTACTAAAATATCGCTCTCGAAAAAACTACACCGCCTATCAGATCCAAAACCCTGACTTTCCATTACGCCGATTTATTGCACACCCGGAGGGTGTTAAAATGACCGGCTCCTGGTCTAAAGGAAGGACAAAGAAATATGCCTATTACCGTTTTCCATCAAAAGGAATTGAGATATCAAAGGATAAACTAGAAGGTGCTTTTACAGAAATATTGAATCAGTTTCAGTTTGAAAAAGTTATTATGACCAGATTTAATGCTTCTATAAAGAAGCACTTTCAAAGTGCAACGGCCTCTCAAAGGAATATACTCCAGGCAATACCTAAACTCATAGAAGAACAAGAAGCCAAACTTGATTTAGCCTTTTTAGAAAAACAAAAAGGAACTATCAGTGAGTTCATTTTTCAAAGGCAGACACAAACTATCGAAAAACGACTTGGGGAATTACAAGAACAATTAGGGCAAAAAACTGAAACTAAGTATGATTTCAATGAGATGATGGATTATGTTGCCGAATATCTAAAAAACCCAAGTAAAATATGGGTAGAAGCGAAATTTGAAAAGAAACTAAAACTACAATGGTTCCAATTCCCAAAAGGTATCCTCTTTGATGGAGAGAAATTTAAAACCGAAGAAATACGTAGTATTTACAAGGTAAAAGATATTTTTTTACCTTGTAAATCCGATGGGGTGCCCCCAGCCGACCACACTTCGAACGGAGGGAAAATTTGCTACTTACAAAATTTAAACCCTTCAAGTATATCAGATAAGGAATTTTGGGAGCAAGTAAAAGGTGACCTAATTGAATTAAAAGCAATATTAGAAAGTGATTAACCAATCTATATTGCGTTTAATTCAATATACTGTTACTTCTGTTCCTTTGGCGGAGGTGGTGGTGCCTTTTCAAATCTTGGAACTGAGCCCTTTAAATCTCCGGTTTTAATAGTTGTAATCGACTTTGGTTGAACCGAAATTTTCTCAATTTTCGGCGTTTCTTGCTTGTTCATTGTTGTTTAATTTATGATAGTTATTAAAATACTCTAATGTCTCTGTCCTTGATTTTTCAACTAGTTTTCTGTTGGTAAAAACGTTTGCAGTGTCATCCATGTTCTCTATTTCCTCATATATCTTTCTTGCGATATAAAATTCAGATAAAGCCTCGTTTTCTGTGATTAGATTCCGATCTAGTTTGTCATACATCTCTTCTAGTCTTGAACAATACTGGATGTTTTTGCTTTTCAATTCTGAAAAGGTTTTTAGCTGTTCATCGGTTAGCACAAATTCTTTCCCATATCTGTCAATAAATACTAGAATTGTTGCTAGTAAACAAGATATTACAGGTAACAATTCAATTTTCCAGCCAGCCGCGCCAACCACTGTGGTAAACAGTATAGACACATTCAATCTGTTTTTGATTTCCTTCTTTCTATCCAAGTAATAACGCAAATAAATTTCTGCGTGTTTTGCCTGAAACATTTGATGCCAAATCTTATCCCTCATTACTTTCAAAGTTACAATTTTTGTAATTTTAGGCACATAATTTAGTTGAAAAGTTATACACACAAAAAAATTGAAGAGATATGAATTCTGACGGAAAAGTATCATTGGAAGAAACACTGAATTTTATAAATTTTCTTACCATGAAAAGTAAGGAAAAGTCTCCTGAATCATACATTGCTATAAAAAATGCAATAAATATTTTCAGCATTCCAACGCAACGATTTTTATTTAAAAAGAGTAATTTTTTGTATAGAGCACACAACAATGATAAAACCCCTCGGTTTTTTTCCGATACCCGACTTGGGGCAAATAGACACCCAAATACAATCGAAAAATTTGGCAGGGCTAATGAACCGGGTCAGAGCGTATTCTACTGCTCAGACAATTGCTATGTAGCCTATATGGAGACTTCTCACGTAGTTAGGAATACTGATAAGCCGCTGAAGCATAAAATGACAATCGGAACCTGGGAAGTTGTGGAAGATTTGCGCTTGGCGACTCTACCAAGTAACTCGACTATAGCTGGATTAAATCCAACTGTAGATGCATTGCACAAAAATTATATGGAATTGGTTGAACAATATAGAGATGGCACAACAGATTCAACTTTAGTCCTGTTAGACTATTTCTCAAGAATGTTCAGTAGCGAGGCTGATGGTGACTCCACCAACTATCTCATAAGTTGTGCAATTGCAAATTACTACTATGAGAATTTAGTATTTGATTATGAACTTCAAAAAGCAATATATTTAGATGGAATTATTTACCCTAGTGTTATGCTAAAAACTGAAGGCGTAAATTTGGCTTTAACCTACGATACATATAATTCCAGGGAACCAGTAAAATTGAAATTAGTTGATGTTGTTGAATTAACAATGGTGCGCGTTGGTGACAAAACCTATGAAGAAGAAACTATAGTAAAGTGTAAATCAATAAATCAGGAAACTGGGGAGATACTCTGGTAGCTAGATAAAATTAAAAGTTATCCACATAATTCACCTAAAGTAGCAAATTTACCCTCCTTACAACTCACCATTCCACTTGCTATTTTTAAATTATGGAAAATAAAGGTCGATATATTCCAAACAATCTTATCAAATATCGCAAGATGCTCGGACTCAAGCAGGAAGAAGTTGCTTCGTATCTCGGGTTAAAAAGTACAAATAGATTATCCCGATGGGAACAAGGTTTGTCCATGCCAAGTGCACAAAATCTTTTCAAGCTAAGCACACTATATCACACTCTCATTGATCAGCTCTATAGCGATCATGTCTCACACATTAAGCGCAATATGTCTGAGAATGAAGAACTGCTTGATTCTTCGCATCCAAAAAAATAAAGAAATAATAACCGTATTGTAATTGTGTAATTACGCATTGTTTTATGTGCTTTTTTCTTGCACTTAAATTGCAAAAATAGCACCTGTGGAAAACTCCTGAAAAAACAATCGTTCGTAATCGAATCGGTTTATTTATATAAAATAAATAAACAACGAACGAGTAGAAGTTTTCCACAGTTTTAGCAGTTAACCATTGTTCATTAACAACATGATACATCACAAATTGGCGTATGAAATTGCGTCAGCACTTGGAGATACTGACAACTTAAAGGTGCACGAGGATTTTACTGAAACCTATCAAGAGGAATTTCTTCGTAACACGCTGAATAAGGTAATGTCAATACCTGAAAGAAAAATCAAAAAAACGCGCGGGGCATTATTTACCTGCCTGGTTCAACGAAATGGGAGGGGTAACCATTCTAGG
Source organism: Chitinophagales bacterium (assembly GCA_035439505.1). Taxonomy (GTDB): domain Bacteria; phylum Bacteroidota; class Bacteroidia; order Chitinophagales; family BACL12; genus UBA7236. The sequence continues at coordinate 2,922 of DAORKJ010000124.1, read as the reverse complement.
GATTAGTCCCGGCACAAGATATATCGGTATAGCACTACAACGAGATGGCATTCTTTATGATTGGAGAATAAAATCATACAAGGGTGTGTGGTCTGAAGAAAAACTGTCAAAAGTGGTTACCTATATCGAAAACCTTATACTGACACATGTCGTAGAGCATATAGCATGCAAGATACCACATATTGGTAGGTGTAGTGAAGGGTTAAAACTTCTCATAGAAAAAATCAAATCAATTGCAGAGAAGTGCAATTCCAAAATACATCTTTACTCTATTTCAGAACTAAAAGAATTGTTTACCTCGAGTATTCAAAATAAAGGAGCACTAGTAAACTATTTAGCTGAAAAATTGCCTGAATTGAGGCATCTCTTGAAAAAAGAGCTGAGAAATAAAAACACGTATTATGTAAAAGTATTTGAAGCTATTGCTACCACCGTGCATTGTCACAACAGTTTGAAATAAACTTATGAGCCCCGCTTAAAAGCCAATCAGTTTTGATTGGCTTTTAATAATTTTTCTATGTACTTTTTAAAAATAGAATTCATTAACTTTACTTAGTCAAAAATTAAACAGCTTACATTTACATGGAATCAGAATATTATATAACCGCTTTTTTTGGATTAATTGGTACCCTTATTGGTGCAGGTATCAGCTTTTTTGCCAATGTATATCAAAGTTCTAAAGAAGCAAAATTAAGAGTGCGTGAAAAAATATTTGATAAAAGAATCAATACTCATGAAGAGATTATAGCCTTTTGTCAGGTAATGAGAACAACAGTTTCTACTCATGAGGGAGATGCACAAAATAATGTGATCACTTACCCCATGCTACTGATAAACAGAGAGCATTACGGTAATTTTATTAAGAATTTTGTTCAAGTGTTAGGTAGAAATAGTATTTGGATGGACATTGAACTTTATCGGTATATGAATTACATTCAGGATTATCTTGAAAGCCTATCTAGTAACATAAGGGACATTGAGGAAAAAAGTTTTCCTTTAGTTGGAGTCTTGATTAAACAGGATTTTATCAATTTGGCTTTAGAGCTTGAAAAAGAAGCATTTAAGTTCTTCGAAAAAGACATATATAATATCAACCTAAAGATGAAGAAAGGACATCACAAATTTCCAAGAGAGGAAACTGTTAAAAAATTTAAGAATACACAGTTAAATAAAAATATCGCCGCAATAAAGAATATTCAAATAAAATAACAACCGGAAATTCATAATAATATGAACACACAATCAATATTAGATTTTATCGAAAGCTTAGGAATTATAGTTGCTTCTGTCACAGCCACTTTGGGTTTATATGCTTGGCGAAAAGAAGTGAAATGGAAAAGAAGGAATGAAGTCGCCGAAGAAATTCTATATAATTTATACGATGTAAGAGATAGGTTACGTGCTATACGTCATCCCTTTGCGCATCCTTCTGAAGGAGAAACTCGACTAGTAACAAAACTAGAGAGTGTGGAAGAAAAAACAATCCGTAATTATGCATATACCACAGTAGAGCGGTATAACAATAACCGAGAACCGTTCTTAAACCTTGAAAAATTAAAACATAGATATGCAATATACTTTGGTCACAAAAATGCGTCTTCAATTACAAATATTATATTTTTAAAAAATGAAATTATTTCTGCTTCATACAAATATGCTCAACGTTCAATTGAACGAGATAAATTGATTAAAAAAAATCTTGGTGAAGGTTATATTCAGAATCAAATCAATGCTCTTGATACACAAATTGAAAAATACGCCTCAATTATTTGGGAGAAATATGAAGACGATGATGCTATATCTTCTGCAATTGATGAGACAATCGCAAACCAGGAAATAGTTTTGAATAAATATGTTAAATAACAAAGGTCAGGAATTTACTGTTTTTAGTTTTTTCTACCTTGCATAATACACAAAGTCAGTTATCCCCAAAATTTGCTATAAATAGCAAATTTACCCCCCTTACCCCTTCCTCCACAAAATCATAGACTAATTGGGAATTGATTCTTTCACAATTAAATCTATGACGTATGACAACTCAATCGAGTCAAACAAACATCAAACAAGATGTATTTACCATCGTAACCAACCGCATTATCGAACAACTGGAAATTGGCAAAGTGCCTTGGCGACAACCTTGGAAGGAAGCTGGACCACCAATTAACATGCTCACTGGTCGTCCATATCGTGGCATTAACGTATTTCTGCTTGCAACCCTCGGATACCCCCACAATCTGTTCCTCACCCTTAAACAAATTAACGAACTAGGTGGTGTGGTGAAAAGAGGTGAACACTCCTGTCCTGTTGTATTTTGGTCACAAAAGGAAGTTGCCAAAGAAGGGACAGAGGAGAAAGAAACAAAGCGAATACTCCGATATTATTCTGTATTTAACATTGATCAGTGTTTGCATATTCCGGAAGAGAAAATACCGGAATTACACTTAAACGACAATGTATTGCTTTCTACCTGTGAGGCGATAGTCGAAAACATGCCTCACAAGCCAAAGATTCAGCACAAAGGTCAGGAAGCATATTACAACCCCACAATGGACGTTATCAATATGCCAAAGCTTAAGACCTTTGTTGATAGCGAAGCATACTACACGACCTTGTATCACGAATTAGTGCACGCTACAGGCCATGAGAGCCGTTTAAACAGGGATACCCTCACCAAGCCATCAAAGCCAGGTGAAGAAGCGTATTCTGAAGAAGAACTCATTGCTCAAATTGGAGCCTGTTTCTTAGCTGCACAATCAGGTTGTTCCTTAAAACACTTTCCTAACGATGTTGCCTACATCCAAGGATGGCTCAGTCGCCTTAAAGGTGACAAACGCCTCCTTTTGTTTGCCTGTTCAAAAGCACAACGAGCTGTGGATTTTATCCTTAATAACCAACTGCATGATGTGCGGGAAGATATTGGGA
>DAORKJ010000123.1:7683-10040 GCA_035439505.1 Chitinophagales bacterium | reverse complement strand
CTTTGCGTGCTTGAAATGGTTTAAAATATACAATAAACAATTCACTTTGCGCCTTAGCGCTTTTAGTCCGCTGAGGCGGGAGAAACCATACGAAAAATTAAATTGCCAACGCCAAATTCAAATCATACAACTTAATCAGTACCCATATTTATCCTTCCATCGCTCGCGCAAAAATTTGCGTATTTCATTTTCTTTGGCATTATTGCCGGGTTCAAATACTTTTTTTCCTTTAATCGCTTCAGGCAAAAATTCCATGTCCGCAAAATTGCCGGGATTATTATGCGCATACTGATAATCTTTACCATAATTTAATTGTTTCATTAATTTGGTAGGCGCATTTCTAATTGCCAAAGGAACAGGTAAGTCACCGGTATTGCGGACTAATTCGAAAGTATTAGTTAATGCAACATACGAAGCATTACTTTTAGGTGAAGTAGCTAAATAAATAACTGTTTGCGACAGCGGAATAGCACATTCAGGATATCCCAACATCGTCACTGCCTGAAAACAACTTGTCGCCAGCAAAAGTGCATTGGGATTAGCATTGCCGATATCTTCACTGGCCAAAATCAACATTCGTCTGGCTATAAATTTCGGGTCCTCTCCTCCTTCTATCATACGCACTAAATAATACATCGCAGCATTAGGGTCGCTGCCACGCATACTTTTTATAAATGCAGAAATGATATCGTAATGATTTTCTCCGTTTTTATCGTAAGCAGCAGTTTTTTTCTGTGCCAGAGAAGTCATTAAATCGTTGGTAATTTCAATTGGGTCGGTATCAATAGTTTCTTCAACTAATTCGAGTAAGTTTAATAATTTACGTGCATCTCCACCACTTAATTTAATTAATGCCTCATTTTCTTTTACCACAATTTTTCGTTTCGATAACACCACATCTTTTGTGATAGCCCTTTCAATTAATAATTCGAAATCTTCTTTGGTAAATTCCTGTAAAACATAAACCTGACATCTCGACAACAATGCATTAATTACTTCAAATGAAGGATTTTCGGTTGTTGCGCCTATTAGGATGATGAGTCCTTTTTCAACAGCACCCAATAACGAATCCTGTTGTGCCTTATTAAAACGATGAATTTCATCGATAAACAACACAATTTTCCCGGAATTTTTTGCTTTTTCGATTACCTCCTTCACATCTTTAACACCGGAAGCAACAGCACTCAATGAAAAAAATGGCAGATTGGCAGCATTGGCAATAATATTTGCCAGTGTAGTTTTTCCAATTCCCGGAGGCCCCCAAAAAATCATACTCACCAGTTTACCACCGGTAATCATTTTGCGCAGCACTTGACCCTCACCAACCAAATGTTGCTGACCGATATACTCGTCCAAATTGCGCGGACGCAGGCGCTCAGCTAAAGGGAGGGTATCGAATAACATGACAGGTGTAAAGGTATTATTAGCAAATTGAATTAACAAACGGTTGACGGCTTAACGCCCATAGTTAATCCGGGTTTCAAAAAAAACCTAAAATCAGACTTACTAAAAATGAAAAGGTAAGTGCGTTTTTATCCTTCCACAAACATCTCCGGATGTTCCAAACGTTTGATAATTCCTTGTTCAATATCCGGCAGACTTTCGAATAAATCGAGGCAAGAATCAATCACAAAATACTGTGCCTGGAATTTATCTTTGATATATGGAGTATCTAATATTTTTTCAACGTTGTAATCGATACGTTTTGAAGGAATACCTGATTTTAAACAATAAATACTTTCACCTTGTGAGGATAAAATTCCTGAACCGTAAATGCGCAATAAACCATTATCGCGAATTAATCCGAATTCTACCGTGTACCAATAAATTCTGGAAATTAATTCTACTGCAACGGGATTATCAATATAACTTAATGCAATTTTACTTAAACCATATAAATAGGCGCAATAGGTTTTATTGGTGAGCAAAGGTAAATGCGCAAATACATCGTGAAACATATCCGGCTCCTCTAAATAATCCAATTGCTCCATAGAGCGCAACCAGGTAGAAGCCGGAAATTTTCTATTTTTTAATAATTCGAAAAACTCTTTGTTATTAATTAAACCGGGAACAACCACTGCATTCCATCCGGTAATCGTTTCTAATCTGATATTAAACTCATCGAATTTAGGAATTGCATTAGCGTGAAAATGTATCGCTTCAATCCCTTCCATAAAAACAGTTGCCGCCCTATCCTTGAGCAATGCCATCTGACGATCAAACAATATCTCCCAAACTTTAAAGTGTTCAGGTGTATATGCTGTGTAATCCTGGGTCATTTTTTCTGTGAGGAGGCTGTTTTCCATTTCTTCGTTAATATTTATGCTAATATACGGTGTTTAGGCTATGGTTGCATG
>DAORKJ010000123.1:0-7583 GCA_035439505.1 Chitinophagales bacterium | reverse complement strand
GGGGACGGATTTATTATGGATTGATTAAAAACACAGTGGACTTATATTTGAAATTTATTTAAACCCTAACAAAAAAATTTACCCGTTTAAATCAGTTAAACCAGTTAAATCCGTGTTCCTTTTCCCCACGTTTCACCGTATCACCACCTCTCTCACCACATTTTCCTTCAGCTCCTCATTAATTCGCTGAATAATGGTGTCTTTTGAGAATTTTAAATCCTGCTTTAAAGGTGCGGACTCAATGTAGATGGTGAGCACACCTTTATGTAAATGCATATTGGTGGTATAATTTTTAATACTTACACCCATTATTTTTCCCCACAACTCTTTAATCTGCACTTCAGCCACTTTTTCGTCTAAGCGATAACTCTTAAACAATTGTTTAATGGCTGCTCCTATCCCCTGCTCGTTGCTTTTTTTCATGGCTTAAAGTTATTCAATAATATTATCGTGAACGTGGAAATGACCAAAATTATTAAATGCAGCAGCACAAAATTCACTACTGCGTTTTTCATCCGCATCTGTAATAAAAACCTGCTCAAATACAGGTTCTTTAAAAATGGTGAATAATGTCGCCAAACGTTTTTTATCCAGTTTTTCAAAAACATCATCCAACAACAAAATACTATTTTTCCCCTTTAAATGTTGCATCAGCTTGCATTGTGTTATTTTCAAGGCAATTAAAAACGATTTTATCTGACCCTGGCTGCCTGTTTCGCGCACAGGATGCGTATTAACCGTCAGGCGCAAATCATCTTTATGAATTCCGGATGTTGTTCTACCCGCAGCAATATCGTCGCGTTTCGACTCAGCAAACAGTTCCAAATGCCTTTTTTCGTTGGCTTGCGAAAGGTAAATCACTTCACCAAGTTCATTTTCTCCTGAAATCTGATAATAGTGTTCGCCAAAAACCTTACTGAATTGTTCTAAATAAATTTTCCGTTCCTGATGGATATAGTCGCCGTCAATTGCCAATTGATTATTCAACACTTCCATGAGGGTGGCATCGAGATGACCTAACATCAAATTTTGCTTTAAAAGGGCGTTGCGCTGCAACAACAATTTATTGTAATGCATCAGACGAGTTAGGTATTCACGGTTAACCTGCGCGATTGCAGTATCCAAAAACCTACGCCTTTCCTCACTTCCGTCGTTTATGATGGCAATATCGCCGGGCGCAATCATCACCACAGGAATTGTCCCAATATGGTCCGAAAGCCTGTCGTAAGGCTCACCATCGCGAAAAAACTCCTTCTTTACACCTGTTCCTCCGGAATTGGCAACACCGGTGATTTTGCCGGTTATTTGGGTAGATTTTCCTGCCATTTCAAAAAATCCATCTACCCTAAAATAAGGTTCACCGTGTTTTACCACATTATTATCAGAACGAGTGAAATAACTTTTGCACAAACATAAATAGTGTATACTGTCTATTAGATTGGTCTTTCCGGAGCCGTTTAAGCCATTAATCAGGTTAAATTTATGCTCAAACGACACAGTTATGGTGCCGTAGTTCTTATAATTGAGTAAATTGAGTCGCTGTAGTAACACTGCTTGTTTTGATTGTGGTCTGCTTTTCTTAATTTTGCCGTTCGATTTTTCGAAGGATATTCATGGACCGCTCAAAAATAACAAAAGAAACCTACCTGCACTGGTATGAACTGATGTATAAAATGCGTCGCTTTGAGGAAAAAGCAGGCCAAATGTATGGCATGCAAAAAATCAGAGGGTTTTGCCATTTATACATTGGTCAGGAAGCTGTTGCTGCAGGAACCATCAGTGCCATCAGGCATGAGGACCCAATCATAACCGCTTATCGCGACCACGGATTGGCAATTGCTAAGGGCGTTTCCTGCAACGAAGCTATGGCTGAATTGTATGGAAAAGTTACCGGCTGCACCAAAGGTAAAGGTGGTTCGATGCACTTTTTCAGCAAAGAAAATTACTTTTTTGGCGGCCACGGCATTGTAGGTGCTCAAATTCCAATGGGCGCCGGTATTGGGTTTGCCGAAAAATATAAAGGCACAGGTAATGTTTGTATTTGTTATTTCGGTGATGGCGCTGTTCGTCAGGGCTCATTACACGAAACCTTTAACATGGCTATGTTGTGGAAAATTCCGGTGGTATTCATTTGCGAAAACAATGGATACGCAATGGGCACTTCGCTGGAGCGCACCACCAACCAAATGGACATGTATAAAATCGGTTTAGCTTACGATATGCCTTCTTACCCTGTTGATGGTATGCAACCTGAAACGGTGCATGCAGCAGTTTATGAAGCCGTAGAAAAAGCACGTAATAATGAAGGTCCTACTTTCCTTGAAATTAGAACTTATCGTTATCGCGGTCATTCCATGAGCGACCCTGCGAAATATCGCACCAAAGAAGAAGTGGAAGAATACAAAATGCGCGATCCGCTGGAAACAACCATGCAGAAAATACTCGACAAAAAATATGCTACCATGAAAGAAATTGAAGACATTCAGGAGCGTATCGAAGTAGAAATTGAAGCATGTGTGAAATTTGCGGAAGAGTCACCATATCCGGATGACGATGCTGTATTTGAAGATATTTATGTGCAACAAGATTACCCATTTATTAAAGATTAATTTCAACAATAACTATTATGTCAGAAGAACAAAAACCATTAGTTGACGCTCAGGTAGAGGAACAAGGTTCATATAAAAATGTAGAAGATTTTTTCCTCAAAAATCGCAATATGATTATTGGTGCACTAGGTGTACTTATTTTAGCAATTGGCGGTTATTTCGGTTACAAAAAATTATACATGGAACCGCGTGTTATAACTGCTCAGGACAAAATTGCCGGAGCCGAAGCTTATTTTAACAAAGACTCATTTGCACTCGCATTAAATGGCGATGGCGCTGTTTCAGGTTTTTTAGCGGTAATTGAAAATTACGGCAATACACCTTCAGGCAATATGGCACATTATTATGCCGGTATATGTTATTTAAAAGCAGGTGATTTAGATAATACCATCAAACATCTTGAAGATTACAAACCGGGCACTGATGAGTTAGCTGGTCTTACATATGTTACTTTAGGTCATGCATATGCGGACAAAAAAGATTACAAAAAAGCTATCGAATTATATAAAAAAGCGGGCGAATCAGCTGATAACAATTTACAAAGCCCAACTTATTATAAATATGCCGGCGATTTAATGGCTGAGCAAAATGATTTAAAAGGTGCATTAGATATGTATCGTAAAATCAAACAATTATATCCGCTTTCTCAGGAAGGTCAGAATATTGATCTTGATATTACCTATGCCGAAACAAAACTCGGTGGGAAATAATGGCTTCAAAACATCAGCATCTTTCATTGTATAGGGAAGAAACTGTACCCAACGGTGATTCATTCCGACTCGGCATTGTTGTGTCGGAATGGAACACTGATATTACCGAAAAACTGTATCAGGGTTGTTACAATACCTTGCTCAAACACAAGGCAAAATCTGAAAATATTATCAGTGTTTATGTGCCCGGCAGTTTTGAATTACCACAAGCAGCGCAACTATTATTAGAATCGCAGGAATTAGATGCGGTTATTTGTTTAGGATGTATCATTAAAGGTGAAACATCACACGATTTACATATTGCTTCTGCAGTTGCACATGGCATTATGAATTTAGGCATCGATTATTCAACACCGGTAATTTTTGGTGTACTCACCACCGAAAACATGCAACAGGCTGTCGATCGCGCAGGTGGTAAATATGGCAACAAAGGCGATGAAGCGGCAGTTACTGCACTTAAAATGGCTGCTTTGCGAGAAAAATTAATTTAATCGCATAGCCTTTCACTTATGAAAAAATTATTTTGGAAACTATTTAACGCTATCGATGAGCGATTAAAATTTCCTGCTTTACAAAAAGGTGAAACTGCCATTCAATTAGGTTTCGATATGAGCGCTCCCGTTACCTCCGATTTATTTTTATTGGTAAACAGGGTTGGAAAAAACGGATTAGTAATTGGTATTGACCCTGACCCGAGAAATGTTGCTGCAGCTCATTTAATTGTGGAGCGTCAAAAATATCCGATTCAATTAATTCATAAAGCGGTATTTAATACATCCGGCACTATGGAATTAATTTTGGGTGAAAAGGCGAGCTGGAATCAATTAAAAAATGTCCCTTTAGATACTACGGTGTCCTATAATGGTAATGAAGTTGTTGTGGAGATGGACACGCTGGATAATATTATTTCTCAAGCACAAATCGACATTGCTACTATTGGCCATATTAACGTAACTATAAATGGTGCGGAATATTTTGCACTACAGGGTATGCATCAAATTTTATCGCAATCGAAAAATTTATCGCTGACAGTTGTTGCAGGAAGATATGATGATTCAGGAACTATTAACGGTCAACCGGATTTTAAAGTGATTAAACAATTATTGCAGCAATACGGATTTACAACACGTTTTCGTCGAATACATAAATTAATTTGGTGGGGTTTTATTGTGAACACACTCATGAAACGCAAATGGATTTATGGCCAAAAAAATTACGGCATTATCATGGCTGCTAAAGGCAACAAATCCATTCCCTGGTATCAATCGTTTAGTTAATGGCTACATGTTTTGATTTGGCCGCAGAATGCCATCTCAACCAGCAATTTCTTTCTCCAATTACCTATTATATTACAATAATTATTACTTTAGCCGTATGCAATTGTATTCGATTAATGCCGGCCTATTTAAATTAGATGGTGGTGCCATGTTTGGTGTTGTGCCCAAAAAAATATGGAACAAATTAGTTCCTGCTGATGAAAACAACCTCTGCACATGGGCTATGCGTTGTATGTTGGCTGTTGGCAATGGCAAAGTGGTGTTGATTGATTGTGGCATGGGCGATAAACAAGATGCGAAGTTTTTCGGCCACTATGAACCACATGGCGATTTTAGTATTGAAGCTTCTCTCAAACAATTGGGCATGGTGCCTGGTGATGTTACGGATGTTTTTTTAACTCATTTACATTTTGACCATTGTGGTGGTGCGGTTAAACGTACCGACAAAGGCAAATTGATACCGACCTACGAAAATGCCCGTTACTGGTCTAACGAAAGGCAATGGAACTGGGCAAATAATCCGAATGCAAGAGAAAAAGCATCGTTCCTAACCGAAAATTTTGTCCCACTGCAACAACACGGTGTATTACACTTTATAGAAGAACATGAGGAGTTATTTCCGGGGTTCAGTACCATGTGGACCTATGGACATACCGAAGCTATGATGTTGCCTGTAATCAAATACAATGGCAGTAAAGTAGTGTATTGTGCCGACCTCCTGCCAAGTCATGCGCATATTCCCCTACCCTACGTAATGGGCTACGATGTGCGTCCTTTAATTACCATAAAAGAAAAGGAATCGTTTTTGAAAGAGGCTTGCGACAAAAAGTATTTCCTGTTTTTTGAACACGATAGTCAGCATGAATGTTGCAGTCTCGAAAAAACGGACAAAGGTATACGTCCCAAAAACTTCTATCAGCTTAGTGAACTTCCGGTTAACGCGCTTTTTTGAAGCTTTTTTTATCAACTTATTTTATTTTCAAAAGCATAGTGCTTATCTTTGCCGCCCAATGGCGTGGTAGCTCAGCTGGCTAGAGCGCAGCACTCATAATGCTGAGGTCGAGAGTTCGAGCCTCCCCCACGCTACTAAAGCAACCAACAAGGTTGCTTTTTTTTTTGGTATTCACTTTAATTTTACCGTTTAGTTCAGTTAATTTACAATATGGAAAATATCCTTTTTTTAGTAATTGGTTTAGTTGTAGGATTTATAGCTGCCTGGATAATCAGCAAGCTTGTTGCAGGAAAAAACATGGTCAACAGAAATGAATTAACTACATTACAAAATGAATTAATGCAAGCCAATTCAGGTAATAAATTTTTACAGGAAAAAATCAACGATATACAAAAAACAGCAAGTGAAACCGAATTCAAACTCAATACAGTAACGCAGGAAAAAGAAACAGCTAACATCACCTTATCCAGTGTAAAAACAACATTAGATAAACTTGATATTGATTACAAATTGGTAAAACAACAATTTGACGAATTACAAAATCAACACAATGAATTAAAAGATTATATCATCAAATTGCGCGGTGAAAATGATGTATTAAAAGAAAAAAATAATACCATCAAAAAAGAAATTGAAGATTTAGGTGAAAAATATACTACCCAATTTAAAAATTTAGCTTCAGAAATTTTAGAAGATAAAAGCAAAAGATTTACAGAAGAAAATCAGAAAAATATTCGATTAATTTTAGACCCATTAGGTGTTGATTTAAAAGAATTCAAAAAGAAAGTAGAAGAAACCTACGAAAAAGAAAACAAACAACGTTTTTCACTTGAAGAAAAAATTAAAGACCTGGTTAGTTTAAATAAACTCATTAGCGAAGAAGCCAATAATCTTACTAAAGCATTAAAAGGTCAGCGCAAAACCCAGGGCGACTGGGGTGAAATGATTTTAGAAAACATTTTACAACAATCGGGACTTACCGAAGGCCGCGAATATGTGAAACAGGAATTCCTGCGCGATGAAGCGGGGAACACCTTATTCAATGATGATAATCAAAAAATGCAACCTGATTTTGTCATTATGTATCCCGACAAAAGAGAAATAATTATTGACAGCAAAGTATCATTAAGTGCTTATGAAAGATATAGTTCATCAGAAGATGAGGAAGCGCAAAAGTCGGAGTTGAATTTGCATTTAGATGCCATGTATAAACATATTGATGAACTGCACAGAAGGAATTACCAGAAGTTTGCCAAAACATTGGATTTTGTCATGATGTTTATTCCCGTTGAACCGGCATACATGCTGGCCATGCAAAAAGATAATGATATTTGGCAGTACGCCTATCGCAAAAAAGTATTATTAATTTCTCCAACCAATTTAATTGCTGCAGTAAAATTAGTAGCCGAATTATGGAAAAAAGAAGAACAGAATAAAAATGCCATTGCTATTGCCGACAGAGGTGCAGCATTGTACGATAAATTTGTTGGTTTTGTAGAAAATTTACAGGCTATTGGCGATAGTATAAATAAATCGCAAAGGAGTTATGATGAAGCCATGAAACAGCTCAAAGATGGCTCGGGTAATTTAATTGGTCAGGCAGAAAAATTACGCAGACTTGGCGTGCAGGGTAAAAAGAGTTTACCGGGTACCGTTCTCAACGATGCTGACATTGATGATGAACTAATCAACTGAAATGTTGCATCAAATCATCCATTGGAATATGCGGCCAGGTTATTTGAAATTTTTTAATTTTTTCTAATTGTTGTTGTTTAAATAACAAATGTGCTTCTGAATTCGGATGAAATGGCTGGTGCGCTTTTGCTGCGTTTAATACTTCCATAGCTAATTGGAAATCCCCAAAATCTTTTGAAGTATAGGCACTGACAAATCTTTCCCAGATATAATCTATTGCCACCTGGTTGGGGTGTATCATATCGGCGGCATAAAAACGATAATCGCGCAAGTCATCCATCATCAATTCGTAAGCCGGGAAATAATAACACATTGCATTTGCAGCAATTATTTTGTGGAC
>DAORKJ010000122.1:0-10142 GCA_035439505.1 Chitinophagales bacterium | reverse complement strand
GTAATAATCTTGCAACTGGCAATTTTACCACCGCTTACAACACTTACCACCTGGCTTCAGGCATGTATTTAGTTATTTTGGTGAATAATGATAAAAAGGAGGTGTTTAGGATGATGGTGAGGAGGTGAAGACTTGGTGTTTCAACTTTTATAAAAAAGTCCGGCCTTTACTAATAATTCAATATACCCATAATTATCCTCACCATAGGTAGAGGCCAATTCCAAATATTTTTTTGTCAATTGAGCCTTATCTTTTCTATTTAAAATATTAGCTAAAAGTAGACCCATAACTAATTGCTGTGAATATGGGAAACAAATACTTAAGGCTGGTGATAGCACGAACAGTTTTCAATTATTATGATTATTTGATTGAATTTGTAGAAATTCTTAATACGCCATCGTCTTTGTAATCGTTAAGGTCATTAGCCAACCAATTTTCAGTTTCGCGATATAAATGAAATGTTACATAGCATCCAATATCATCTGTATTTAAAATGAAAATAATTTCCTTTGTGTTTAAATCAGAACCCAAGATTTTGAAATATATTTTAAGTATGCAAATAAGCCCAAGGCAAATATTGGCCATCAGTTCTTGATTTGAGTTAATATAAACCTTATTTAAGAAACATTCATAACTTGACTTATTTCCAAATTCTTGGTAATCTATTAAAGGTCCATAAATTTTAGATAAACTTTTAAATGTTAATAATTCATCAGGGGACAAATACAATCCTTCTCCTATTATTTCCAATAATTCTGTTGGCAATTTAGGCAAAAGTTTAGATGTAATGTCTGACTCAAGAATGAACTTTTGGAACATTCCATTAAATTCAATTAATATTTTTGTTTCATTCATATTTTTCCCCTAAAAATTTATAAGATTTTTTTATAGCATTTACAACTTCATCATTGCCCATCAATTTTTCATTCAGAGCTTTGTCATATACATCATATTGCTTCGTACTAGCATTATAACCATAGAATTTTTTATCGTTAAAATTCCACATATATTTATTATTATTATTATCTTGAAAATGAATTTGTCCTGATCTTACACCTGGAGCTGGGTTCTCAACATCAATTCGTGCAACTCCCTCTTTCTCACGCCAAAGTGTTTTGCTTGGAAACTGTGCGCCATTATAACCAATCATTAAAGTAAAAACAAACAAACCTGCTTTTACATCCTCTGCAACAATAGCGTTATCAGGAGCTGCTGCATCTCGCCGTGCTAATACATTTAATCCTTGATCTACAGGCGTTTGGGTTAAATAATCCAAATCATCAGCTTGTTTTCCTGGTATTGTTCCATGAGAATAATCATAGGCGGCTGAAGGTGTCGGCATCCAACTAGCAACAAGTTCATATAAAACAGATTCACCAACGACCTCTTCACCAATCATATCGTAGGTATATGTCGTAGCTGCTTGAAATTCTTGACCAGGTGCTAATACAGTTGTGCCATCTATTTGTATTGGGTCGCCAGCCCATACCCTAGTTTCTGTAGCTGTTTGATTTTGAATAATGGTTCTAACAGAAACAATTTTATAGGTACCATCAGCATTTTTTTCCACTTCCCTTATTACAATTTTACTTTCTTGACCATCAATATCTACCGCGCAAATAGGTGTATTGCTTGCAAATTGATAAGGAGTCAATTGGGAATAGAATTTATATAGTGGATCAATGCTTAAAAATTTCCCAAGTCTAGGGTTGTATATCCTAAACCCATAATCATAAATATTTCCTATACCATATGTTTCTGTGTCACTTTCCTTACCATTAAATCCATACCTTGGCTCGCTTACTTCTTCCCAATTTCTACCTGTCAGCAACATTCCATAGGGATCATAATCCATTGAAGACATCACGTCTGCTTCATAATAATTGGTAGTTCCATTTGCATCTGAATCGAAAGCCAATCGGCGGTCACTAATAACTGAAAGAACGTTTCCTAGGTGGTTAGATAATTCATATCGTTTTTCACCTAAGCTTCGGTAAAAATAGTTATCTTCTGTGAAGGTAACAAACATGTTGATGCTTGTTTGCACCATCCCTAGGCGGGAACTGCCGGTTTAATATTTTATTTTTATTTATTAAATAGTCTTCCTCCCTTATATAACTAATTCTATTAAAGTGTTAATCATTTGTAATAATCTTGCAACTGGCAATTTTACCACCGCTTACAACACTTACCACCTGGCATCAGGTATGTATTTAGTTATTTTGGTGAATAATGATATAAAGGAGGTGTTTATGATGATGGTGGGGAGGTGAAATGAAATCAATTATTATAAATAAAATTTACTCATACGTATGGTTTATATATCAAACACACGAGATGAATAATCGCATGTACAAATTGTGGATGGCAACTAATTTATGCAAATTTAAATTTTTTAAACTAATAACTTCCAATTTTATTTTTCTCCAAATGAAAATGGCTTACCGGGCGGGATTGAATCAAAAAGCAAAGATGGGCACCCATTTATTGTTGAACCAATTAAACAACCAGCAACTTGTGATTTATTAATATAAATTGTAGTGTCACATTGATTATTAATTGAAATATAGACTTTAATCATTTCTAAATCAGAACAATAGGATTTATTTATAAAACATCGTTTTTTCTCAGACATTATAAACCCATCGTCAAATAACTTTTCATAATGAAAGTTACCATCATCAATATTAACTGTTAGTTTTTCATTCGGATCAATTGCAGATACTTGGAAGTAAACAGAATTAAAACATTTTTTGGTACAACCTACTTCAAGAATAAAAAAACAAAGTGTAACAATTGTTAATATGTATATATTGTTTTTCATGCTATTATCTTTTTGAATTAATTTTTTTATATGGCACTAACACGTATGGACTTTGTGAACCTGGAGGTGAAGGCATTTTTTTCCACACTGTTTTATATTGCGTTTGTTTATTCAATTCTCCGTTTTTAAAATTTTTATACATTATCTCGTACTGAGTTAAATTAAGTTTTATAGCATCGTTTGGGTCAATACCTTTTGATTTAGGAAACCAATATTGATACATTAAATTATCATGATCTTCCTTAATATAACCATTCACACCGTCTTTCCCAGTATCTTGTGGATGATACAAACCTGCTGTATGACCAAATTCATGGGATATAGTTCTGGTATTTGTGCCATCAATTATTGCAGCTGCTGTTGTTTTCGGCAAAAATATCCTTTGACCTTTAAAGTCAGCAACACCCTTAGTTCCCTCTAAGTCTTTTTCCATATTATCATAATCAGCATCATCTTTTATTATTATTAAATGATCATCTGAATTTAATTCAGATGCATTGGTAATTGTTCTAATATTAACAGTCGTATTTATAATTACATTTTCCGCTCCCTCCAAATTTTCTTCTGAAAAGACAGATTCAACTTCCATTTTAATCTTTTCAGAAAGTTGTTTGGTATCAATAGATTTATCTGAAGTAGTATCATAAACTGCAACTGTAAGTGTTATAGTATAAATAGTTTTACCATCTTTTTCACTTTTGGTTATGTCCCAACTATCCCCCTTTATATCATTAAAGAAAATTGGGTTATTTCCAAAACATAAATAGGGTGAATTATCTGGTATGTTTACTGGATCATTGTTCCATCTCCTACCTATTCTTGTGTCGAATTCCCAAAATTCCGCTGTATTTAAATTCCCATTTCCATATACTTCATCATCTTGTTCTTGCGTATTAAACCCATATCGATATTCATTTCCTACCTCCCAACTCCTTCCCACTAACAACATACCGAACGGGTCGTGGTGGGTTGGATTGAAGGCAAGTTTGGTATTGAGTTTCACTGTGGATTATTATTGATAAAAATGAACATTTTTTTGGATGACGCCAAAGAAAAAATTGAAACATGGCAATGGGATTGTAATAATTTTTGAGCACATAGTACATTGAATGATTTAAACCCATCGAGGTAATCGAAGCAGCAAATAAGTCGAAAAACTTGATTTTAGAATCATCCTAAAATTGGGAAGAGGTCACTACCAAGTCTCGGATTATAAATCTTAAAACCGTATTCATAAATATTTCCTTGGCCTAATTTTTCGGGATCCAGGTGCTTTCCATTGTAGGTAAACTTATATCCATCCTGCCAATTCCTGTCGGGAAGTAACATCCCAAACTGTTTGCGCGGAATTTCCATAATGAAAAAATGAAACATAGTTTCCAAGTGGAAATTTATTTCTCAAGAATAATTCCATTTGCAGCTAGGTAATTAAGAAAATATTTACCTAACTCATTATTTCTAAATCTACCTGATAGATGACCAGTGTCGCAATTTTCACCATACCAATCTATTAAAGTACCATAGTTTGATGTTATATATATTAAAAAACAATATGTACTATTTTGACAAGAAAAAGTTAGTTCGATGCGTGCAATTTTTTTCAACTTCTCGGATTGAACACTACTTTCTGACTTCTGGATGAGTGAACAAACATATTGAATATCACTTTTCTTAGTTATAGCAAAGTTTGTCTTTTGAAAACCATTTGAGTTGTATTCAAAATGCAATTCACATTCAATAATACTTGGCGTTGTGCAATTAAGCTCAATCTCTCTATGAAAGCATGAACTAAGAAATATTAGTTGCAAAACGACAATTATTTTGTATATTAAATTCATTCTCCACAAGTTTCTGTTTGATTAACGGAAGGTGTGCTTAAAAAGTTAACTTGGTCAAGATACCATGAAAAGGTTTCTGTTCGTGCAACTGATCCGGAAAACGCTCCATTTATTAAATTGTAGGCACCCATTACAGAAATTCCTCTCATTTCAGCTGAATAAATAAGGTCTTCATCATTACAATCACCAACAAAACAGTTAATGTCAGAAGTGCCATATGATGTAACATAACTTTTTGAATATGCACTTAATGAATATGCAGTTTGAAATGACCAACCTGCAAATAAATTTCTATCCAAATCGTAATTCTGGTAATTATCCTCTTTATAATCTACATTACCCTTTAACAAATTTACATCCCCACTAAGGAATAAACTTTCAAGACCCTCCGTTGACGCTGACACACCTAAGCCACCACCAAGTGTAAAATAAGCAAATGTTTTTCCTGCATCCTCTGAAGTACTGTTTTTATTAATTGTAACAAGATCCAGTTCTATCTGAACTACACCTATAGAAAAGAATCCACAACCGGAAATGCTTATCATTTTAGCATCGGAACTAAAATTGCCCCAAAGATCGTTATTGAAATTCTTTTTAAATTCCTCATCGTCGTATTCAAGGGTAATAAAGGAAGGATCTTGAACAGCTCCTTTTAGTGCTGTGGTACCGCTAAAAGCAGGAAGTGAATTGACATTTACGGTGTATTCTAGTTTTGTATCAGTTACGATTTTTAGAATCGCTGTTTTTTTTCCAGTTTCATCTTCAAAATACAATACAATATCTTTACCTTCAGAATCTACAAATAATAGTGGGTTATTTCCAAAAGCTAGATATGTAGAGGAACTAGGGTATTTTTCCTTTAATGGATCCACGCTCATCCATCTTCCTAATCTATTAATATAAATCCTTGCACCAAAATCTATCGCATGAGCATCACCATAAATTTCATCTGAATTCTCCTTCCCATTAAACCCAAACCTATACTCACTCCCCCCTTCCCAATTTCGTCCTTCCAACAACATCCCGAACGGATCATAATCCTGAGCAGAAATCACATCTGCTTCAAAATAATTGGTAGTACCATTGGCATCTGTATCAAATGCCAATCGGCGGTCACTAATAACTGAAAGAACGTTTCCTAGGTGGTTAGATAATTCATATCGTTTTTCACCTAAGCTTCGGTAAAAATAGTTATCTTCTGTGAAGGTAACAAGCATGTCGATATTGGTTTGCACCATACCAATTCTGCTACTGCCGTAAATATGTTGTTCGGTGAGTACAAATGTTGCTGTGTCACTTGCGGTATGGGTATATACCGCCATCACATTACCCTGAGCATCGCGCACATAATAGGTGGTGGTTACATCACCGGTTACAGGTATTACCGTTTTACTTATACGATTTCCGGTGGCGTCATAAGCAAAAACAAGTCCTGACTCATCTTCTTTTACTATTTTTTTAATTTTGCCGTATACATTCCATGTGATTTTTTCTATTCCTTCTGCAACATCGGCTGTTAAATTGCCAATTCTGTCGTATGTGTAATTATATATATCCTGATCATCCACATCAACATCATATGCTCCATCATCAGTAATAGCATCATCTACATATAAAAGTTGATTGGTATTATCTATATAGTGATAGGTTAGCTGGTCCATATCATATGCCGTATTCTGATTACCTGCTCGTTGCATGGTCAGAATATTTCCATTGGCATCGTAGGTGTAGGTAGTATTCCAATTTTGAGAAATATAAGTCTCATCAAAAGGCGTTACATTATCAGCCCAAGTAAAATTGGAGGTACTGGTCATAGCTTTTTCATAACTATCACTTTTTGTTAATCTATTTAACTGGTCGTAGTTATATACTTTTCCCAATACATTAGCCTTGTCATGATGGCCATCTGCATCAGTATCAGTAAGTGGTTGCAATAATGCGGTGGACATTGACATAATATTTCCATTGTATAAACTATTGGCAACACCATTATAATTTGTAGCGGTATAATTTGGAATAAATTTATAGGCAGCCCCACTATTGATACGTGAATAGTCAGTTTCAAAATAATCTAAAATAAAACCAAATGCATCTTGTGCAATATACTTATGACTATTACTTGCATCGTCATATCCATCTTTACCCATATCGCGGTCAGCTATTAATGCTCCTGCATTTACCCCTTTTAGCCATCCCTGAATGGTATACGCATAATCAGTTCCCTGCACAATTAAGTCGCCTGTTTCCACTCTTGCCAAAGGTCCGTGGCGGTAATAAAAGTACCTTGCTTCTTTTTCCCAAATCCAGCCGTCGCGTGAAGTTTGCACTTCATATATTCTATTGTCGGCGTCGTAATCATAATGCTGGTAAAACTGGTCAGCTTTATCGTGTTGAACAGCTACTTCATGCACATTACCACTTATTAAATCGTAGGTATAATCAATACGCTTGAATTGCTCTTCGGCTTGAATTTCGCCCATTGCGGGATTATCTTGTACGAGGGTAAATACATTGCCATGAATATCGTAACTATAATGCGTGGCATGGTCATAAGTTGCTGCAATGTTGTCAAAATCTACTTCGATTGTAACTGCTCCAATCCTGTTACGCAGATTTTTTTGCCCTTCTGCACCAAATGGGTCGCCGGCCAAATCGAATTCTGTATCATAATAAGTAGAAGTAACCTGGGCACGTTCAGCAGCACTTACAAAAGCAAATAAATTACTTTCTGATTCTAATGCTTCCGCTATATCAGCTACCCATCCGGCATCATAATCCAAGGTTATTTCACCAACTTCATAAATACGACCTAATCCGTCATATAATGTATAACTAAATTTCCATTCATCTTCAACAATATTTGCCTGCTCAGCATTTTGTGACAATACAATACGACCAAGATAATCGTACCAGAATTTACTGATTCCTGCATCCGGTGTTTTTTGTTTACATAACTGGTTGAGTGAATTATACCAATAAGATGTTGCTAAATTATGTTGAGGTTTAGCAGGTTCAGCTAAAGCTAATTTTTTCCGATAATTAGCCATAGAATCCAACGAAGATCCGGTTAGTACATCCACACCAGCAGGAGGAACAGTCATGGTTAAATTACCTGCCTGATCATAATAATATAATGTATAATGATATTCGGTTATCGCATAACTTTTAACTAGTGTTTCACGTAAATTTTCTAAACAATGTGCTGTATAACCAGCTTCGAAATTATTGATATAGGTTGCCACCTGATTATTATAAGCGGCATAGGCATTATTTAAGGCAACTGCCATCTGGTCGGCCAAACATGGGTCAATATCCGGCAACATTGGTGTATAAATCACATCTAAATCACAATTTGTGGATGTACCAGGTGTAGTTTCGATTTCACCTTCTTCTATTTCACCAATACCTCCACCATTGCCAATTTGTGCACCAACATTTAGGCTATTAAAAAAATAATCATCCACAACATTATTTTCACAAGGACAATTTTTTAATCCTATACAATCAATATGCCCCCAAACAGTAATTGCTAAATCATCTTCTCCGCACAAAACATCATCGTTACATTCCAAGGTAAATTCATGAGTAGTGCCTCCAACGCCTAATTCTTCGTGAGCAATTAATACAATATTTTCGCTGATATCTTCAAGTGTCAATGCAGCATCATCACCTGGTATTTCCAATGTTACCGTGCATAATGTTATATCTCCAATGGTAGTTTCTGTTTTAAAAACGATGGTCATCGCATAAGAAGAATAATCTTGTATGTACATAAATTCCTCATCATCATCACCAAAAGTAGCACCCATCATTGCACTTAAATGAGGCGACCAACCCGGATATGCATCAGGTGTTTCCAAATATATTTCTTCGCCAATAGTAAATGTTTCTGTTCCACCCAATAGTTCTGCAAACAATTCACTAAGGTGTGCTGCCGATAATTGTTCCGGTTCAATACATGGTTGGGTAAATGGATACATTTGACCACATAAAGCAATTGGATAATTATACAATATAAAATCGGCCTCATCACCCGGGATATTACGGTAATAGGCAACGCCATGATAATCAGCATCGGTTCCATCAGGGTCGGTTTGGGTAAACGCAAAATATTGGTCATATCCTTCAGTTACAGGATATCCATCTAAACCCAATTCAGGGTTCGCTTCAAAACTGAGAATTATTTCATCATTGTCATCATCATTAATAAACGGAGTTGAAGCACCGGAAGTATTTTCAATCATGAAACGAATGGCATGCGTATTCGCGTCATTGTATAATTCATAAACCGCATAATCAATTTGCTTCCAATAATAAGGTGCATCACCTAAATAGGCTTTAGTAGCTGCGTCTATCAGTGCTTCATCAACTACTTCACCGGTGGTATTATTGATATCGATACCAGGTTCCAATAATATATAATTCAGTAAACCCCAAGCTCCATTTCCGGTAGGCGTTAAATCACAAGAAGTTAAATTAAATGTATTCTGATTAACCGGAATACAGGTAACGCCACTTGCAAGTACAGTGTCAATATCACCGGCATCATTAAAAAAAACTTCAATAGTAAATTCCCCGGTTGCATCATCTGTTATAATTAGATTATGGAACGCAACTACATCATCCGTCCAATCATACGCCGAGGTAGCAGCTAATAAAAGAAAATTATCGGTACAAGTTTCAGTTGGTGTACAACCTGTTTCCTGGTTCCAAGTCAATAAATCGTTTGTTATAACAGCAGTACTTATCGTTACATCAAATTCATTCAAGCAACGTTCAGTTAAAGCATCATATAAGCGTTCAGAAATACCTGCAATATCTTCAATTGGATAATCAGCAGTTCGCCAATCCGTAACCGTAATTTCTGCATGACTAAGTACCCCTTGCAAGAAGGTTTCCATATCAAAAGCAAGAGGTTTGTTGCCTGTTAAGGAATAATAAGCAGCATCTGTGGATGCTGTTCCCAGCTCCACTAATTCACTAATTTCGGGGCCATCGATAGCGGCAGTGGGTGGCACTCCAGAATGCCATGATGCATCAGGAAAACGAACAAGTTTATCTTGTAATAAAATGGATCTTACAATAACTGGTAGGTAATTTTCATTTGTTGCAAGTTTGTACCAATATTCATCAACATCCAAACTAAGATATGTATAAACAAGTGGAGCCACAAATTCATCATTACCAATGGACAAATTGATACCAAATCTGTCCGGTTCTCCATCTTCATCACTTACATCACCTTGAGCATAATAATGTGCAACTGCATTCAAATATTTTTGTTTTGCACTTCTATAAAAATTTACATATAAAGCCCATGCTAAATCAGAATTGATTACATAAAAATGGTCTTCTAAATCGGCACCGGCTAATTGTTCTAAGGCTTCGCATGGTTCTCCAAAACCTGGAATGCCATTTACAGAATTGTAAACTGCTTCATAAATATCTATAATTTCACCACTCTCGCAATGTTGGAAATT
>DAORKJ010000121.1:0-10253 GCA_035439505.1 Chitinophagales bacterium | reverse complement strand
CTTTGTGATTTACCATACGGAACAACCGCTTGTAAATGGGATAGTATTATTGACTTGGATTTACTTTGGAATGAATATAAAAGAGTAATTAAAGATGATGGAGCAATAGTTTTAACTGCATCACAACCTTTTACAACAAAGTTGATTAGTAGCAATTATGAAATGTTTAAATATGAATGGATATGGGAAAAATCAAAGGCAAGTAATTTTTTACAAGCAAGTTATATGCCATTGAAAGCACACGAGAATATATTAGTATTTGCAAAAGCCAAAACAAAATATAATCCACAAAAAACAAGTGGCAAGCCATTTAACAAAGGTAAAGACAAAAGAAATGGTGTAGCAACCGAAGTGTATCAAGCAATACCGAATATAAATGGCTTTGAGATTGTAAACGAAAGCGGATTAAGAAATCCAAGAACCGTTCAATATTTTGTAACTGCTGAAAGAGAAGGTAAATACCATCCAACACAAAAACCGCAATTACTATTTGAATACCTTATTAAAACATACACAAACGAAAATGATATAGTGTTAGATAATACAGCAGGAAGTGGAACAACGGCTATTGCTTGTTTGAATACCAATAGACAATTTATAGTAATGGAAAAAGAACAAAAGTATTACGATATTATTTTAAAGAGGGTGGCAGATTTTAATAAAAATTTTGAACCGCAAACTCTCTTTGGAAACGAAATGTAGTGCTTGCGTATAACGTGATGCAGCTAAACGCTGTTGGCGATTTGGAACACGAAATTATCAACTTAAAATAAAGTAACAATGGAACACAAGAATTTGAACACAAAAGAAACTGCCAATAGCGATTTAGCTGCTGTTAGCAGAAGGGCTTTCGATGTTGAAAGACGACCAAACGGAGATTTTTTTATCTACACATTCTATTGGGATGATATGGGTGAAAAACATTGGTGTGCTAATAGCATAACAGAAACAGAATTGCGTAGAATAGCTGAAGGTATCAATAAGCATCTTTAGAAATATAAAAATAATTATTAATAAATTTTGTATAATAATTATTAATCTTATTTTTGTGTCATGACTATATTTGAAGTAATTGACCTGTTTTGCGGCGCAGGCGGATTTACGCTTGGCGCGGAGGACGCTAATGTAAACGGACTCAAGGTTGCCAATGTTGTAGCCTGTATCAATCACGATCCGTTGGCGATTAAGAGCCATGCCGCTAATCATCCGAATTGTAAGCACTACACTGAGGATATTCGGATATTTGACGAACGGTTGTTACCAACAAAAAAGAGCTGCAAGAGCAGGTATTTGCTGTTACATGCTTCACTGGAGTGTACGAATTTCAGCAATGCAAAAGGCGGAAAGCCGCGTGAGGCTGATAGCAGGACACTTGCACTGGAGCTGAACCGTTACGTGGAGTGGATGAACCCTGACATTATCACCATTGAGAACGTGCGTGAGTTTTTGGCTTGGGGGCCGCTTGATGAAAAAGGTAAGCCAATATCTCGTAAGAATGGTATTGATTTTCAGCGATGGAAGCGGAGCATTGAGGATATGGGTTACTTATACACCCATAAGTTCATCAATAGCGCGGATTATGGTGCGCATACAAAGCGTGTAAGGTATTTTGCTTGTTTTGTTAAACCGGGGATACCAGTTGTTTATCCGGAGCCGACACATGATGAATTTGGTCGTTATGGATTACCGAAGTGGAACCCTGTTCGTGATAAGTTGGATTTTAACAATGAGGGTAGCAGCATTTTCGATACCCGTGAGGCTAGAACAAAGAAAGCTGCTTATAAATATTTGAAGGGTAAGCATAACGGTAAGATTATGCCGAAATTTCCAAAGAAAGGCATTGTAGTGACACTTGAAGGTGTTGGGCAGGAGTTACTACTGAAAAAGCACCATCGTTCGTTTGAGCGCATTATAGCGTGTTTTTGTGCCAAACATGAAAAGAGCGTTGATGATTGCAGTTATTATTTTCAGGATGAGTATAGCGAAAAGACACTGGAGCGTGTTTATCAGGGGTTACTCAAGCATGTTGGGAATGGCAAGGATGATGATGGGTTTATTATGAAGTGGATGGGCAACAATCAGCATACCGGGGTTAATAACGGTACGAGCATGAAATCGCCATTAGGCACAATAACCACACAGAACAGATTTGGTGTTGCGTTCATCACAAAATATTATTCCGGTAAGCCTGAGCATAAAAACATTTCGATAGATGGACCGGCTGCGACAATTAAGTGTGTTGACAATCAGGCGTTGGTGATGGCTTATTACTCAAACGGGCATAACATGAGCAGTGTAGATGCTCCTGCTCCAACGGTGAGGACTGGCGATGGGTTGGCATTGTTCCTGATGAAGTATTATTCCGGAGGTGGACAAATTGGCGATTTGGATAGCCCTGCATCGACAATATTGGGTCAGGATAAGCACAGGGTTGTAAGCGGGTATTTTTTAGATAAGCAGTATTCAGGTTCTCGCAACCACTGTTCGGTTGATAATCCGTGTGGTGCAATTACCACTAATGACAAACACAGCTTGGTTGAGTGTGAAAAGTTTTTGGTTGACCAAAGCTATGGTAACAGTTCGTTTAGCCTTGACATACCTGCGCCGACTATACTTGCTTGTCGCAAAAACCATTACCTTATCAATCCTCAATACGGGAATAAGGGCAATAGTGTTCATGAGCCGGCGCCAGTGATAATTGCACGTCAGGATAAAAAGCCATTAGGCATGATAACAACGGTTAGTGGTGAGGAGTGCCCGGTTATTATTCTGTATGACAGCGATACGTTAGCCATGAAGAAAATAAAGCTGTTTATGGCTATACATTCGATTGTTGACATTCGTATGCGGATGTTGACAGTGATGGAGCTGAAAACAATTACCGGGTTTCCTGCTGATTATCATTTAGCAGGGCCGATGGATCAACAGAAGAAATTTATTGGTAACGCTGTGACGCCGATATTTCCGCAGAGGTGGTTGGAGTCATGGGCAAATACATTGCAATATGGAAGAAATTAACAAAAAGGAGCTGGTTGAAAAGTTCAATCAGTTGCCATCAGAAGAACGAGTTGCCATGTTCGTGCGCTCGGCAAAGCGATTTTTAACCGAAAATGAGCAGATGGAGTTTATACGTGATACGGTTATACTCTGTCAGCCGCCGATGTATTTTTCCATTCCGGAGAAGGCAACACGGGGCAGCTTGATAGCGGTTTTATGTTACAGCCTGGTAGGTCAGTATTGTGTTATAGTTAGCCATGCTACAAATAAGAGCTTTGTTCAACAGTTTATGTTTCCTGCAATGGAGAAGTCCGGGAAGGAATGTATTGAACATGCACTGAACGAATGCGAAGTATTATTACAGGAAATTGCTAATTTTGAATAAAAATATCAATATGAGAAAGTTTAAAACACTAATCTTGGCATCCATCGATAGCGACAGTTTGCATGTTTACAGCAGCAGTACCTGAACCTGAACCTCCAACGTCAAGCTATGTCGTCAAGGGTTTTATTTCACAACATGGAGCAGATGCGCCTGAGTTGACAATTAACCGAATTTCGCCGTATGTTACGATTTATGCGGAACAGATAAACCCCGGCGTTTATGATATTGTTTGCACTGAGCCGATTTTTAAGGATTTGAAAACACATTTCTACATTGCTCCGCAGGATTGTTTAACAGATTTATCTGGTGGCATTGCATATGGAAGCAGGTACGACAATTACCGAATACGAATTGTGAATTGGGATTATGGTTCGGGGTTTCCTACTACTGAATTAAATCAGTTAGCTTTTACAATAGAAGTTTTTTAACTTTGTTTTTTTCATACTTCAATAAGGTTAGCCCTGTCAGCGATGGCAGGGTTTTTTTATTTTTGCATATGCTCTACTTCGATAACAAACATTTGACCGGCACGACAACGAACCTTCAACAGTTCAAAAAGCGATATAAAATCTTCCAAGATATTAGCGATGGCAAATTAGCGGTTGCACCGGGTAGTTATCTTCATAAGGTTGTGATGGACCGGGTAAAGGCTGGAAAGATTAAGCAGTGTAAAAAATTGCCGAATGTGTTGGATAAGGTTGTATATCGCCCTCCTGCAGTAACAAAAAAGCCGAAGCGGAAAATAACGGGAGAGCGTGCGTTATTTCGAGAGATAATTGCGGAGCGTGGTGCAAGGTCGGAAATAAGTGGTGAGCCTCTTATAACTGACGAGAATAATAAATTTTGGGTAAATCAGTTCCTGCATATACTACCAAAATCGAATTACCCGGAGTGCAGGTTGTTGAAAGAGAATATCATGTTGGGGACCAAGGAGGAGCATGATGTTCAGACCAAAAGACCTGATAAAATAAAAAACAGCCCTAAGTGGGCTGTATTCTTCGCAAAATATGAAGAGCTGCGGATGCGGTTTAATAATTAAGTCGCTTTGGTATGGTTTCATAATCATCCAAATAATTTCCGGCACATGGACAATGGCGGCAATCAATGCACATAGGTTGACTTTAAAATAATCTGAATAATCTGATGCTTTATAAACCCTACATTTCCAGTCCAACCAATTTTGAAATTTTATCCGATTTTCTTCAATGGATTTCATTAGCTTGGTTTCCCAATCATTGCGGTAATAAGTGTGGTGGTAATCGGCCATATCAAAAAAAAGTTTCCCGCCGCCGACTGTTTCTCTCTTCTTGGCGATATACCACCATTGCAATTTTTTTGGCTGATGTGCATCCACTTGTTCCACCTTCGTTTCTACGAATACGTGTCGGACACATCATGTTCCGCTGGAACACATTTGAAACTTTCATTCGTTTGTTGACTGATGTCATGAATCATAAATTAAATACCACAATTGTGCATCAATTTTGTGCAATCTTTGCAACTCCGATTCACTGCATTTGCATGTCTGCATTCTTTGAATCATCCGTCTGACTTTGTGCAGTTTTTTCTTTGTCAGTTTTTTTTGCTTTGTGATTTTAACTTTCATGTGCATCTGTTTTTTCATCATCTGGATCATCATCATCTTTTGTTTCTGATCAATCCCAAATTGTTTCTTTGTAAGGGGGGTTTCCTGTTTGGTTATTTACTCTGTTCATTTTATAAATTGTTTTTTCGCCATTCGGCTGATTGAGTTTCGGATGATTTAATTTCTATTCTTTTTAACTGCCGTTTTTGAAGCATTGCATTTTTCTGTTCTGTCATTAAATCTGTAAGGAATGTAGCAATATCGTTTAGGCATCCTGCATCGAAAATAATATCTGCATTGCAATTAAAAACGTATTTGCGCCATCCGCGTTCCCAATGGATAGCACCAAGCACCTGCCCTGATTTATTGGTGACAGTAATAAGTTTTGTTTTTTTGTTTGCTATCTGTATTCGTTCCTCGAATACTAGATACTTTGTTTCTTTGTATATCATTGGTTATCGGTTTATTTAGTTAGGACAACAATGGCAAGGGTTGTTACTTTTTGAATTTTCAGCATGGTGTTCGGCAGTTTTGGTGGCGAAGATTGTTGTTAATAAATCGGGCTAGGTCGAGCATGGTGCTTGGGGTTAGTTGTGCATCTTCTGAAAATATTATCGTGTCAGTATCGGGCCAGTAACTGCATACTGTTTCCCGGTTCATTACTAATGACCAATAAATACCGTATGGGATAGCGGTAAACTGTGTGCCTTTTATAGACAACACATTGCGGGGTGCTACTGTTGGCATGATGTGGTATCGTTTAAAAAGATTTTGGAACAATTACAGGTATCGTTGGTTTGACTGATGCACAGGGAATAGCCTTTTTTGTTGTTTTCAGCCTCGTGGTGAGCTTTTTGCTTTGATGCTATCCTGTCACTAAGGAAAAATATAATTGCCAATAAAATGCCTAGTAATAACAATTTTCTGAATGTCATAACCAGTTCGTAAAGTGATGATTGATTTGCCATTGATTTAGTCTTTAAATTGTAATTGAATTTGTGATATACCATGATGTGCCTCGTTGTATATGACGCCTTTTGGTAAGAAACACTCAACGGCGTTTCCAAATGAGCGCATCTGCACACCTTTTTTAAAATGTTTGCCTTTAGCTTCATACCATCCACCATCTTCATTGAGATACTGGATTGTTCCGACTTCGCTTCCTTTTTCAAAAACATGCGTTATGCTCTTGTCGAACATATCTTCGGTTAGGTAAAAGCCGTTTCTTTGCATTGTTTCGCTGATTTCTGTTGTCATTGGTAATGTTTTTTACTGCCAATGCCCCGCATCGGTCAGGATGCAGGGCTGATGATATCGGCAATTTTGTTTTAACTGCTTCGGTCTGATAGCATAACAATAGGGCTGATATTGGTAATAAATTTACCTAAATCTTTTTGAGTTGCAGCGGTATCAATCATACCTTTTTTGATTGTAACAGTTCTTTCGGCAAGGATTAAATTTTCCTTGTCTTCTGCTGAAATTTTCTTGCAGTTCATGATTAAATCGCTGATTTCCTGCATGTATTTTTGAAGTAGGTCAGGATTGAAAACGTATTTTGTTTTTTCATCCAAAACTTCCTCGCCATATTCGGCTACCAGTGCTTCTTCTCTTTCAGGTGTTACTTTGGTGTATTTATCCTGAACTTGGATAAGGAATTTGTTTTTAGCTGCTGCTGAACCAGCGATAAGAAACGATTTCGGATTTCTTTTATCGCGCAAATAAAGCTCGATATACTTGGCTCTTGCTTGGGTTTTAATTTCCTCCTCCAATACGGATGCAATACCTTCTTTTTCTTTTAGCAGGTTTCTGATTTGTGAGAGTTCTGCAATACCATCATTGAGTTCAGGAACAATTACCAGTTCATAATCC
Organism: Chitinophagales bacterium; assembly: GCA_035439505.1. Lineage (GTDB taxonomy): Bacteria > Bacteroidota > Bacteroidia > Chitinophagales > BACL12 > UBA7236. Next base: position 3,417 of record DAORKJ010000121.1, on the reverse strand, counting down.
GATTTTTTTGGTGCGGTTGCGGGTGCAGCTTCTTTAGCTTTTCCGAAGAGATTTGTTTTTGTTGTCATAATTCTAATTTGTTATTGTTAAGTAAATCATCATTTTTTATTATTCAATAGCCGAATTAATATTTAATTCTACGCCCAATTCCCCGCACCATTTACGGCTGCGGGGTTGGGACACAACAAAACCAACATCTTATTCGCGTGTACTCTCCCACATGGCTTCTCCTGCTTCTTCGCTCATATATATCTTTTTACAGGCGGTGCTACAAAAATTATCTCCTGCGTGTATTGGTGTAAATTCGTTATTGCAATTTTTGCATTTCTTTTTTGGATTGCTTTGAGTTTCAGGTTTAAAAATCCTGCCCATTGTCGCATAAACGTCCTGTGGCTCGTTTACTCTTTGCGGTGGTATGTTATGGTGCTTATAACGTAAAGTCCATTCTAAACAGCTCTGACTGCAAAATGGAGTTCCTTCATCCCAAAAAGGCGTTACGTTGTCAGGAATGGCAGTGTTGCAGCATCCGCAATACTTTTGCGCAGCTTGTTGGTCGGCGCAAATTTTGTCGAAAAAATACTCTTTTACTCGTCCCATTGTTGTTGGTTTTAATTGGTTAGAAATTATAGTTTTTAGTTGATTTTCTACATTTTAATTGCCATTTGGCGTTAGCAGTTGGGGTGTATGGTGCTTGTAACTGTGCATCCATTTTCTTCATCACAAAACCTTCATACATGTCCACCTGGCAAATGTCATTATATAATTTTGTCAATCCTTCAGCAGTTTCGCTGATAAAGTTTTTGCAGATAAAAGTATATGGCAGCTCTTTTACTCGGTTGATTATTCCGTCATAATGGTCAACTTCATACCATTGGCGTAAAAGCTCGGTTCTTTGCATGGTGGTCGTGCCGGTCAGAATGGTATTGTTTGCGCAGAGTATATCCCAAATAACATAATTGCCGTTAAAATTCCTTCCTTCGTGGTTTTTCTTTGATTTGTCCATATACTCACCGTTCAGCATCATAAAGCCGTTACCACGATGCAGGGCGGTAAAATCTACTGACAGTTTTTTCAATTCCCTGTGTCGGTTGTAAATCTGCTGATTTCCTTTGCCATCGAGAATAATCACAGTATTACTACCGTTCAATTTTGCCTGTCCTAAATAGTATTGCATTTGCTTAATTGAAGCCAGTGCAGAAATGGGAACAGTGTTTTCAGCGCGTGATGGATACAGGAATTTGAAATTAAGATACGGAACTGTGCCTGTAAGTTGGTAGGCTGCATCCGCTTCTTTTACTTGGTCGTTTTCTAGGTCATTTTCTAGGTATTGGCTGATTGAAATTGGATAAACCATTTTGTCACAGCAGGTACAAACGTTTTTGTCTGTAACCTTGGTACCACATTCAGGGCATACCTTTTTCTCTGAAATGGTTGCTGGTGATGTTGTTGTGTTCATATAGTGTTATTTATTTTCGCTTTTTAATGCTGCGCAAATCTCTTTTGCATCTAAAAGAAGTCGCACACCTTGTTACATAGCATGTCATTTGTCGCCAAAGCCCCGCACCAGTTACGGCTGCGGGGTTGGCTTTCAACGTAAACTATCCTTTATATCGTGCCATCATCTGCAAAAGAGTAATATTCGTTTGCTGTTCCGCTTACTATTATGTGGTCTAGCAAATCAATTTCTAATGTGGTAGCGGCGTCTTTAGCTTTCTTGGTAATTTTTACGTCAGCATCGCTTGGCATTATGTTTCCCGATGGGTGATTATGAACGAAAACAATTGATTGTGCTAAATTGGTTATTGCAGCTTTCAGGATGATTTTTATATCTACCACTGTTCCACCTACTCCACCTTTACTAACATTAACCCTATCAACTACTTTCATAGCCTTGTTCAGATATATTACCCAAAATTCTTCATGTGCAAGGTCACACAGTAACGGCTGCATATATTCGTAAATCTCGCGGCTGTTTATTACGCGTGTCATCCTGATTTCACTATTTGCTTTGCGGTTGCCTGTTTCCAGTGCTGCAAGTATTTGAGAGGTGTTGGATGGTGAAAAATATTGAGATACAAAATCGTAACCATTACGGGCAATTACGCGCAGGTTGTTGTTTGCTGCTTTTAACATAATACGGGCTGTTTCGAGGTTTTTAATCATATCCCGCTTCCCTAATATGGTTGCAATTAGTTCCGCATCGCTTAGTGCAGCATTACCTGAGTTAATTTGTTTGTATGTAGGCGTATCTTCTAAAGCCAAGCCCGATACAGTAAAGAGTGATTTTAATTTTTTCATTTGGTTTTGTTGTTGTTGTTGGTTAAAAAACTGGTTTAGGTGAATAAGAATAAAATACTTCCTGATAATGCGATGCATCCAGTATGATTTTCTCGTTTTCATACATTTCCTGTACCATGTCAAGGGCTGCATCCGAATTGAGTGCTTTAACTGTAACCGTTTTAGATAATGTTTCAGTTACTACTATATCAAATTCAGTCAAAAGCACAGGGAACTGAAAGCGATAGCCATTATTTAAAATTGCCATGAATTTATATTCGCTTTCAAAGAAGTCTATCAATGTAGTTACCACATTGTAAATTGTCCTGATGTGGCTCATAGCAATATTAAAAAGCACATCAAAGTCGTTGTTTACCACTCTTTTTGCTGCTATGATTTCACAATCATGGTCATGAAGTGTAACGGTTATTTCCTCATTCCTGTAATAAAAAAAGAGGTAACTTTCTTTGTCAAAAATCACTACTTCGTCAAATGGTCTGTAATGGAATTTGTCAGCATCTATAATTCCTGTGCTGAATACGATTTTACCCAATCCTGCGGCATAATCGTCTAAAAATTTTTCTTCTGTTAAAATGTGTATCATATGTTTACGTTTTTTGCCGCCAAAGCCCCGCAATATTTACATTGCAGGGCGGCGGAACAAGTATAAAACCAATTACTTTTTTTTCATCACATCAATATCAATATCTTGCTCATACCAATACTCGGTTTTGTGCTTCATCCCTGTAAAATTTTCCGCTTGTTTGTCGGATATTTTAGAGCCAATCAGGATAATAGCCACAACAATTAAGGTTATCATTTGCATAATCAAAATGTTTTGAGGTTTACAGAATATACATGAGGGTTATCACACATACAGTGTAAAATACCCCTTGTTTTATAGATTACATGCTCACAGTAAGCACAAGTCTTTCCAATGTGCTTAGTGGTCGCGGGTACAAATTGCGTTGATGCAGACGCCGCTAATTGATAATTTGATTTAGTCATTATTTGTATAGGTTGGTTTTGGTTACAAAATATTCAAGCATAAGGCAGCAAATGAAATTGATACCTAGTATCAACATCAGTAGTGAAAGGAAAGATTTTATCATAGTTTTACGTTGTTAATGCAAAACTATA
>DAORKJ010000120.1:0-10696 GCA_035439505.1 Chitinophagales bacterium | reverse complement strand
ATTAGCACATTAGCACATTATCAAATCAGCACATTAAATAGTCTCGCGCAAAGCTTATAAACCAATTTCACGCGGATTAAATAAATGTGCGGGGAGTAGCGGAGTTTTTGACTGATAAACCAAAAAGCCGAAACCACGGAGAGAAAAATAAAGGAACCAGCACAGATAAAAAACAAAAGTTTGTCCTCCTTGGGAGCTAGCTTTTAAAGCAATCGGGAGTGTCTGTTTGTTATGATGATGGGTATTACGCTTTCAGAATTATACAATCCGCTTTGTATAAAACAATTTGAAGAGCGCAATACATTATTTTATATATTACTTTTTCCACTTTGGAAATTAAGGGCGGTTTACTTTGTTTTAATGTAACATTTTAGTCATTAATTTAGGTTTTTTGATGAGATTTTTGAAGATTAATTAGTCATAAATGCTTGAATGTCAATCTTATATGCATAACAAAATGAGGCTATTATTAGTATGATAATGGAAAGGGTAGATTAATTTTTCATACCAATATTAGTAGCGTTGCCGTTAATAGTTGCTTATTTTGAAATTTAAAACCTATATTAAGTTAAATGAAAAACCTATTATTAATCCTATCCCTCTTAATTCAATTTGCACTATCCGCACAAGATGTAAACTTTTTTACCGGAACCTGGGAAGAAGCTAATGCTAAAGCCAAAGCAGAAAATAAAATGATAATGGTAGATGCTTACACTTATTGGTGCGGTCCGTGTAAGGTAATGGATAAAACATATTTTCACAACAATCAGGAAGTGGCTGATGTAATTAATAAATATTTTGTCCCTTATAAAATTGAATGTGAACACGACTTCGGTATTGTATTTTCCAGAAAATTTAAAATAAACGGCTATCCGAGCTTATTATATTTTAATTCGGAAGGTCAACTGGTCTGCAGGCAAATGGGTTATGACAACAACCAAAAAACTTATATTGAGGGATTATACAAAATCATCAATTCGGACCAGCAAGATACTTATGGCTATGATGCTACAAAATTAGATATGCCATGGCCGGATTTTTATGCAAATGATTTTCGTAATGCTGAAGACAGCACTTGGAAACGCAACAAAAATGTTGACCCCAATGGTTGGTTAGATCAGCAGTCAGATTTGTTAGCAGAAATGAGCTGGGCAATCATGTCACGATTTTCATTAAATGAAAAATACAATACCTACTTTTTGGACCATTATGATGAATACCACAAAAAGTATAAACTGGAAGCCGATGATAAGTTAACCAGTGTATTATACGAAAATGTAAAAAAAGCGGCAGAACAAAAAAATGTCGATTTAATGAATACTACAGAAGCGCTGTATAAAAAGTTTTTGCCGAATGATGAAATAGGGTTGCATTACTTGTTGAGTTATTACTATGAATTAAGTAACAGCTGGCAGGCATATGCCAACCATTTTGAAATACGAATGAACAACCCGGCCAACAATGTTAACATTAATGAAATTAACAATATAGCTTGGTTGATATATGAAAATACGGACGATAAAGCTGTAATCGAACAAACTATATTGTGGTTTAAACCCTATTTGGAGACTATGAATGGTTATAACGAATTGGATACCTATGCGGCACTACTCACAAAAGTAAACAGATTTAAAGAAGCTGAAACATGGGTAATTAAAGCTATAGAGGCCGGAAAATCTGCTTCGATGGATGTAAAAGCTACAGAAGAATTATTGGAAACAATCAAGAAAAACCTCTGACAGGTGCATTCCCTCAATAGGGTAAAGGTAAACATGGATTACACATGAAAATTGTTGTGAAATTCGGTTAAAATTGTTTAGTCATAAGTTGAAATACTAATTCAGGCAAGGGCGTTTACCGTCCTTGCTTTTTTGTTGATAATAATTTATGATATATTTGGAGACACAAATGTTTAATTGCTTACTATGAAAACAACTTTTTTGATAATATTAGTATTGTTCACTGTTCAGGCATCCTTTGCTCAAAAACTTCCTGATTTTTCTTTTGAAGATGTAAATGGAAATGTAATAAACAATCAGTCACTGACTGCCAACAAACCGGTAATCGTTTTTTATTTCGACCCTTTTTGTGAATCATGCCTTGAACAGGCAGCTTTAATCAGTAAGGAAATCACTGCATTTAAGGATATCACTTTGTTATGGGTAACGACCAACGCCGACCCGGAAAACAATGCGTTCAAACAAAAATATTTTAATAATGCCAAAAATGTGATAGTTGCTGTAGATACGCAGTACCAATTTGATACATGGTTCGGTTACAGCGAATTTAATGCGATATATTGTTACAATAGCAAACACGAAAAAACGAAAAGCTTTAATACTACACAAACTGCAACAACCCTGTTAGAAGCTGTTAAATAAATTGGCAATTCTGGGTAAATTGGCCCTAACCCCCAACATCTAATACCTTTTAAACAATAAATATTTATTTTTCACTCACAAATAAAAACCTATGAAAACTTTAAAACTTGCTATTTTTTGTTTTGTACTTTCAAGCACCTGCTATTCCGTTTTTGGCGGCAATTCAACAAGTGAGACCATTACTTTTACTGTAAACGCGAATGGATACACAGGTTTGTTGAAACTAATGCAAATAGGGGAGACTCAATTTGATGGTAAAGTATATACTTTCACTTTTACACCGGGTGACAACTACAGTTGTGATCTAAATACCGGTTCTTCATTTCAAGATGTAATAACTGGTAGGACTTCATATATTGCTATTTATTTTAATAAAGATCACACAATAAACCGTGTGGTTCCGGAATCAGCTGCAACAATTATCAACTCCAACACAGGAATTGTTTTGAATACTACTCAGATTACTATTAATCCAAAAAGATATAAATATTCCTGGTATACTACCGCTGAATATAATGAGTCCCTATCCCATAAGTATTATACAGGAAAAAATACCATTACATTGGTAAATGGGCTTACTTATCAAATAGGAGGTGGGACAGATAGTGAATTATCGCATGACCCGGCAAGTAATGATTTGGTATCGAAATACACTAATATTTTTAATTTTGAAGTAACGGAAAGTGGAACTGTATCTGTTTATGACCACTTTAATACTAATGCAAAAACAAAAGGGAATAAACTTATTTTCAAAACCAGCAAAGTTAAAATAGACCCTGATGAAATATCAGGAGGTAAGGAATTAACTTATATATCTGGTTCAGATACAATAATCATCAATAAACCAACCAAATTAAGAGTAATTCGCTCAACTGTTGGGTTTGTAACCTGGGAACTTGCACCAGGTAAAACAGGTTATTATTATTTTTTACCACTCTGATAGAACCAACAATGTGTTCTAAATTTGCTTTTTACTACTTGCGATAAAAATGTTTTTTACCTGACTTTTTGTTAATAGTAGTTGAAATAATTATGAACTCAAATGTTGGATAACTGTAAATCCTAATCTTGATAAAGGTATTTTTACATTTTAACAAGCTTTAAGGTGCCTTTTTAACATTTCATCAGTCATTCACTTATTTTTGAGTTTCAAATTTTACTAAATATGCAATGTGCACCTGAGGAATTAAGTGAAAATGGATATGTTTATCTCGATAAAATGGAGCATACCAATATCCTGCCGTTCATTTCATTGTATTTGAAAAAAAAGACAACGGTGGTACTGCTGTATAATACTTGTTTGGGAATAGGATTAGGCTGTTTGATTTTCTGGTGCTGGTATTGTTATAATAATTTTGACTTAAGTATCGGACAATGTTTAAATTATGTATCGTTCGGAATTGCACTTTCCTTTACATTTGTTCCATTACATGAATTTATTCATGTGCTTGCTTATAAATGGCAAGGAGCGAAACACACGGCATACGATGTTAATTTAAAGCGGTTCTATTTTCTGGCTATTGCCGACAAATTTGTTGCCAACAAAAAAGAATTTATCATAGTTGCACTGGCTCCTCTTGGTATAATTTCAGTTGTGTTAATCTTATGCCTTTTGTTTACAAATTCTTTATGGACCTGCACGATACTTGCTGCGCTCCTTACTCATGGCCTATTGTCATCAGGTGATATTGGTCTTATAAGTTACTTTCAATGGCATAAAAATATGCAAGTGGTGACTTACGATGACAAAGCAGGCCAAATGACCTACTTTTATGGCAAATCAATTCAATAAGGCATACGTGTTTAGGCGAATTGATTCAAAACTAATTAGGATAATTTGTTTCGTTTGCATATTGCTTTGACTGCAATGGCTATCATTTTTCGACTAAAATCAGTATATTTGTTATACCCACTGTTTAATATATTAAAAATTTTAATATGCAAACATCTACACTATTTTGCAAGACTAATGCATTATATCTTTTTTATATCTCTCATTTGAATGTCTCCTCTTTGCCTCGATATTTTGGGGGATTAATTGTCACTATTTTGTTAATTTCTCCCACGTTTGCACAGGTGCCTACCACACTTGATTTGGGTTTTGGTGAAAATGGTATTGTGCGCACTGACTTTGGCAGGTTATACGAATATGGCACTGGTATGGTAATTCAAGAAGACCAAAAAATAGTTGTGGTGGGAAGAAGCTGTGAGGAAAAATATACTGTTTGTGACGCCGTAGCTGTCAGGTATAATACAGATGGAAGTTTAGATGCAACTTTTGGCGAAGCCGGAATAGTAATGCTGGATTTTGGCAATGATGAAAATGTTTATCATGTAGGTTTGCAAAGTGATGGTAAAATTATTTTATGTGGCTATTCGGAGGATAAAAACGAGCACAACGATTTACTATTAATCAGGTTAAACACTGATGGTAGTTTAGATACAACTTTTGCCAATAATGGTGTCATGATTAACGAAGACCATTTTTTTACCGATGCAGGAAAAATGGTTATGCAGCCGGATGATAAAATTGTAACCCTGGGATATTATTTTGAAACTTCCGGCGCTCAATTTATGGTTAATCGTTACACGGCTGACGGTTTTCCAGATAGCACTTTCGGAAATGCAGGAGTCAGCTATCCCTATCAAAGTGTAAATGGCGTTAATTATCCCCATGATATTGTGATGCAGGAGGATGGGAAAATACTATTTTGTGGAGAACATGGTTATTATATTTATAAAAATGCATGTATTGTACGTATATTACCTAATGGTTCAATTGACACCACTTTTAGTGATGATTACAATGGTGTGGCTGAATACAATTTGGGTGATGGATATTGTTACAACTATGCACTGGCAGTTCAAAGTGATGGGAAAATATTAACTGCAGGCAGGGCGACTTATGATGAACCGGTTGGGCGACAATTATTTGTGATAAGGACAGATGAATTTGGCGAATATGATAATACCTTTAATCAATCCGGCTACTTAAATTTTAACTATGATGGACTTGGTTTAAATTTGACATTAATAGATATTACTTCTGATAATAAAATTATTGTTGCAGGGACAATTGACTATAAGGGTCAAAGAGGGGTGGACTGTATTTTAGCAAGAATTACCGAAGATGGACAGTTGGATAATACTTTTGGATATAACGGCATTGTTACGCAACATTTATATACTTTAAATGATAACCCATATGCACTTGCCCTACAAGCAGATAATAAAATAGTACTTAGTGTAAATGGAGATTATAACCCCGGCAATTTTGACTTTAATCTAATTCGTTTTAATCCTGATGCCACTATTCCAACGGCTGAAGATGAAGAGGTTACTATTTTTACTAATGGAATTGTTAACAACGAATTAATTATAACAAATACGACTAACGAGGGTATATTGTCTATATATAATATGCTTGGGCAATTAGTATTTCAACAAAATGCTTGTATTTTCCAAACGGTTATAAATACAACTCATTTTGATTCAGGGGTGTATTTTATTCACTTCCAAACAGGTGAACAAACACAAGTTCTGCGGTGTATTAAAAATTAGTGTTGCACAGTCTTTTTAGCCGAATCACTATTCCTAGATGATTACTTCCACGCATTTGATTATATTTGAATAATCAATATGCATTTATGTTGAAAAGGATTGGCATCTTATTGACATTCGGTATCTATTTGATTGGGATAAATACCATCTACGCTCAGGCTATTCCCACCTTTGGTCCAGAAATTAAAGTTACCATTTCAGGTTTAACATTTGATGCCATGGAGCCTTTTATTTCTCCGGACGGGAACACACTTTTTTTTAATTCGCTGAATGCCGGTGGGAATACAAATATCTACTATGCGCTAAAAGAGAATGATTCTACTTTCACTTTTATGGGGTTGGTAGATGGTTGTTATGACCCTTCACCTGAGCACTTAGATGGAGTGCCTGCAATGGATACCGACAATCATTTTTTTTGGATATCACTCAGAAACTATCCTTTTGTTTTTGAAAATTTATTTTCAGGTTGGTATAACGATGGAGCTGTAACGGATATTTCGAGAGTAAACGGCGATTTTTATATTTATGAACCGGGATGGTTGATTATGGATGCAACCATTAATTACGAAGGCAATTATTTGTATTTTAATAATGCATATTTTAATAATTGTTTGTTGGGTATGCCTTGTGATGCTAGGTTAGGAGTTGCCGAAAAATTAAACGACACAACATTTGTAAAATTGTGGAATTCAGAAACGCTGTTTGCGAATGTAAATGATACCAATTACATCGTTTACGCGCCACAGGTTACTCAGGACGGACTTGAATTGTATTTCACCAGAATATTAAACGGAACCGTAAATTCTGAAATATGCGTAAGCACCAGAGCCAATACCGATGATGCCTGGAGTCTACCGACTGTTATTTATGCCAATCTCGGATTCGTCCCTGAAGCAGCAACTATAACGACCGACAAAAAAATAATTTATTACCACCAAAAAGATGAAACCGGAATATTTCATATTTATATGCGTTACCGGGAGATCGCTGATAACATCCAGGATCATGAGCTACAACCAATTGTGTTTTCGCCCAATCCGGTTGTAGATGATTTGTATTTGCAAAGCCTACTGCAGCAGGATGAAAACAAGGTTGAAATTTTTAATATGGCAGGCAAATCAGTTCTGCAATCCAGCAGCTGCAATCCATGTTCTGTTAGGACTTTAGCCAGTGGTATGTATGTTTTATCCGTAACGCAAAACGGAGTGAAAAAGCTAACCTTGTTCATAAAGCAATAAAAGCAACCTGCTATTTCGAAAATTTATTTTTAGCTTTGATAAACTTATAGTGGTTCCTAAGTTTAGTAGCGATGAAAATTGCTCCTTGGAGTATACCAAAAGAATGTTTAATTTTATTAACTGAATTCAACAAAACACAACATAACCATGAAAGACCATCAATTAATGTATAAATTGAAAGCGTATTCAATTTTAGCCGGCAGTATCGTTGGCTCAGCAACAGCACTTCAAGCAGATGTTATTTATACAGATATAGACCCTGAAGTAGAACTCCCTATTACTGGAACTGAAGATTATGTTACCTACACGCTTAGTTTGAATGGGGATTCATCTGCCTCATTTTATTTTCTTAACCAAGTTCATAACCAATATTTATATATTGATTATGAATATGTAAATTCAACACTGTTTAATTATTTTTTAGTACGTGGATTATATGGCGGTTCTATTGCCGGTGTTTTTACCGGTGGTCTACTTGGGAATGTGGCCAGTATGTTTGATTCAGGCGCTACATTGGGACCTGATAATAATTGGGTACAACCAATTTCATCATGGTATTATGGTGCATTATTCTTCGTACATGACCATAAACATTTTCCGGATGGCACTATTTCTGATTCGTTTTCTACTGGTGTTTGGTTAGGTGCTACTGATAAATATGTTGGGGTGCGATTTACAAAAGATGATAATTTTCATTATGGTTGGGTACGTCTTAGTATTGATGCTACTACTCGTACACCTACTTTGACCGGATTTGCATATGAATCTGAGCCTAATATAAGTTTGAAAACTGGGACAGAACAAATTGCCATTCAAAATCTTTTTACACTTAAAGGCAACGTATACATAGAAGGCCAAAACATTTATATCACTATGGATAAACCACTTGACAATGGTTCAAGGCTTAAAATTATTTCACTTGAGGGTAAAGTGCTTATGACTAGAATGGTAAATGGAAGCGAAATCCAACTTGAACAACCCGCTTACAATGCCGGCGTTTATTTCATCACCATTCATTCAACTGAAGGTGATTTTATCCATAAAATGATTTTGAATTGATTTTTGGCTGCTAAACAAAGGAAAGAATTATCTGGGTTATATTTCCATTTTATGCCAAACAACACCTCACAGCATATCTTAAATACAGCGGCAAACCTGCTGGGGTTTTGTTTATTTGTGATCACCTCATTGCATATCACCAGTAAGGCTGAAGCGCAAATAATAGATGAGTTGACGTCAATAATAGCAGTTATATTGACAGTTGCATGTTTGTTTTCATTTTTTGCAATTCGGACAGCTCATCCTAAACGAGAACTACAACTGGAGAAAATTGCCGACTATTGTTTTGTATCGGCATTAGTTGGCATTTTAATTATCATCTTACTGATTACTTTAAATTTTATCAAGTAATCAGCAAGATGATAATTTATTAACTTACTCTATAATTACCGTTCCTGTATTAATGAAAATATCCTGAGCGTTAAATATATCTACGAAGTAAGTACCTGGTTCTTTAAATTCATATTTGAAATGTAAATAATCCCAATCAGGTTGCATGGTAATAGTAAAACTATCATACATCTCTTCATCAGGGCTTTTAAAAATATCTACATAAACGAAATCAGATAAAAAAGGCTTTAAATTATTATCTACATAAACAGTTACAGTAACTGATGCATTGCCATTTAAATAAAAAGTTCCTGCTTCGCCCACTAATAATCCTTCTGCAGTTACTGATGTTCCGGATGTAACAAAAGAATTTTCATAATAAAAAGTAGTTAAAGTATCAGTTCCAGATGTAGTGGAAGGAATTACTTCGATACTATATTTAAACTCAGCCATTTGTGTTCCGTTAAACATTACAGAAACTTTAAAACTTCCTGCATCAGGAAATTGCTGGTCGTGTGCGTACCAGGTTGAATTTGCAACCGGAGTTATGGGTATTGTTTGATAAGGAATGTATTTGCCTTGAGCGATATCATATTCATCAATATAAATATACCAAAGACCATCCTTCATCGCGGTTGGTTGGTTATATAAAATATAGATGTATGAGGCAGTTGCCGATACTGACCAACTGTCGTAAACACCACTGGCTTTTCCCTGTGTATCATACGATTCACAAAGTACTACCGATTGGGCTCTGGTTGCAAACGCTGTGATTATGAGGAATAAAACAGAAAGGAGGGTGTGTTTGATTTTCATATTCTCAATTTTGGCTAAAATTAACCAATAATCATCCTAATAATCAATGATATAAGTCGAAAAAATTGCCCATTGGTTAAAAAAAAGAAAAAACCTGAATAAAATGCGCTTATTCAGGTTTTTAAATTTATTGTAAAAACTTTTATTCCATCAACAAATAGGCCTTGATAAATTCGTCCAAACCCCCGTTTAAAACAGCATCTGCATTGCCTGTTTCATATCCGGTTCGGGCATCTTTTACCAATTTATATGGGTGTAATACATAATTGCGTATCTGACTTCCCCACTCAATTTTCTTTTTGGTGCCTTCAATTTTATCCTTAACCTCCTGGCGTTTTTGCAATTCCAGGTCATACAATTTACTACGCAGCATTTGCATTGCCATTTCACGGTTTAAACCTTGTGTACGGTTAACCTGGCAGGCAACAACTATACCGGTAGGTAAGTGGGTAACCCGAACTGCTGTTTCCACCTTGTTTACGTTCTGACCACCTGCACCACCGCTTCGGAAGGTGTCCCATGTTAAATCTGAAGGAGAAATATTAATTTCAATGGTATCGTCGATAAGTGGCGATACAAACACGCTGGCAAAACTGGTATGCCTTTTCGCATTGCTGTCGAATGGTGAAATTCTCACCAAACGGTGCACACCATTTTCACTTTTGAGCAAACCATAGGCAAATTCACCTTCAATTTGCAAAGAAGCACTTTTTATTCCTGCAACATCACCAGCCTGAAAATCGAGCTCAGTTACTTTAAAGCCATTTTTAGAAGCCCACATATTATACATGCGGTATATCATACTTGCCCAGTCGCAACTTTCCGTTCCGCCTGCACCCGAATTGATAGTAAGAATGGCAGGTAGCTGATCTTCCTGTTCGGTGAGTGTGGATTTAAATTCCAATTCATCTAAAACTTCTTTGGTTTTAGTGTATTGTGCTTCCAACTCTTCCTCAGTTGCTTCTCCGGCTTGTGAAAATTCGTATAACACGCCCAGGTCGTCAACAGCTGTTGCGGCATCGTTGTAGCTATTAATCCAGATATTGTTAATCTTGATTCGCTTCAGTACAACCTCTGCATTTTTAGGGTCGTCCCAAAAGCCCGGCTGGTGTGTAATTTGTTCGTCTTCGTTTACCTGAATAACCTTGTCATCGAAGTTAAAGAAACCTCCTCAAAACAAGCAGTTTTTCTTTTAAATCTGTTAAATGTTCAAATGTCATGCGGCAAAGATAGGGAAATTAGGCAATTAGCAAATTAGCTGATTAGCAAATTAGCAAATGATGTGCGTCTGCGACGGCACATTGTTGTTTA
>DAORKJ010000119.1:7955-10711 GCA_035439505.1 Chitinophagales bacterium | reverse complement strand
AATGTAGTATAGGTGCCGAAAATACGATCCCAAATGGAAAAAATATTGCCGTAGTTAGAATCAGTATATGGCTGAACATAATGATGGTGTACTTTATGCATATTTGGCGAAACAATAACCCAACTCAATGTTTTATCCAACCATAGCGGCAATCGAATATTGGCATGATTAAATTGGGATAATACCACCGAAGCTGATTGATACATCATAACTAACCAAATTGGCGCTCCAATTATTCCGACTGCAATTACGGTAAAAAATAAACGAAAAACACTTTCTCCAGGGTGGTGACGATTGGCAGATGTTGTATCGATATGCGTATCTGAATGATGAATAAGATGAAAGCGCCACATCCATTTTATTTTATGTTCTACATAATGAACAGTATAAGCACCAATTAAATCCATTAGCAATAAACCGATAATAGTATACCAAAGCAGGTTGACATTCAAAAAGGTTAATAAACCAATATGTTGTTGAATCGACCAATCTCCAATTTTTACAATGGTAAAGGCAAACAAAAAATTAATAATAATTGTCGTTAATGTGAATAACAAATTGATGCCTGCGTGCTGTAATTTGCGATAGTTGAATTTAAATAATGGCACAGCATATTCAATCAGGTAAAAAAACAACATGCCCCCAAATAAAATCAAGGATCGGTGTAATGCGGGAATAGTTTCAAAATATTGCACCAGGCTTTGCATACGTTTAAGGTTGAGGGTGAATAAATGATGAGCCAAGTTAATAATAACTTATTAACCAAACAACCGGCTAAAAACACATTAAAAATTAATCAAACACGTAAAGCAAACCCAAGTATTAATTTTCAATTACCACAGCGCCTTTATTCATCACCTGTCCCACATATTTAAGCGAAGGCGAAGGCAAAAATTTACCTAAACCTAACACTTCCCATTTCTTGTCGATGGTTTCAATTATTGCAGCATCCATAGCAATTACATTAGGCCAGTCGCGCTGGAAGTTATCCAGTTTTTTAGTTTTGCGCGTGCCATCAATTCCGCAATGTGAAATACCATATTTACCTGCCGGAGATAATATCATATCGCGCCGCGGGTCGATATTATTGGCTGTGTTCCAGGTAACTACACCAAAATCACTTAACTCAACTACATCATCAACATAAATAATAAACTTCACCTGATTAACACCTTCTTCTAATACCAATTGTTTATGCAAAGTTTCGATTTGTGCTGGTAATGTTTTTTTCACACCAACAGCGATTACAGAAAAACCTGCTTGTAATAATTGAGTATTAATGCCGGAAATTGCAGGGTATTTTTGTTGTAAAGCCGGGGTATCAATAATTATTGAACGTGTATCAACCAAAACATGCGCATCTGTTTTTTCGGTTGCGTCGATACACACTTTTGAACCGAAGGCAAATTTGGAGCAACTGTGATCCAGCACATCCATTGGCCCCGCGGAAAAATAAATATCGTTGTAAGGGTCTACATGTTTGCTGACATAATCGGCCACTTGCGCGTAATTATGAATATCTATTTTATCGGTAATTACTAATATTTTATTAAACATCATTTGCCCTGCACCCCACATGGCATTCATTACTTTTTGTGCATGGCCTTCATATTCCGTTTTAATTTTTACAATAGTCAGGTTATGAAAAACACCTTCAATTGGTAATTCCATGTCCTCTACTTCGGGCAACATGGTTAATTTAATTGGCGTAATAAAAATGCGTTCAGTTGCTTTGCCAATCCATGCATCTTCCTGCGGTGGAATACCAACTATAGTTGATGGATATACGGCATTTTTTTTATGCGTAATGCAGGTAATATGAAATTTGGGATAATAATCAGCTAACGAATAATATCCGGTATGATCGCCGAATGGTCCTTCAAAAATAAAATCTTCATCAGGGTCCACATAACCTTCAATAATAAAATCGGCATCGGCAGGAACGTATAAATCGTTCGTAATACATTTTACCAATTCCACTTTTCTTTTTCTGATAAATCCGGCTAATAAATATTCATCCACATTTGGCGGTAAAGGTGCAGTTGCGCAATAGGTATAAACAGGGTCACCACCTAATGCTACCGAAACCGGCATACGTTTACCTAATTTTTTATATTTATTAAAATGCCCGGCACTTACTTTATGTTTATGCCAATGCATACCGGTTAATTTCGGTCCGAATACCTGCATGCGATACATGCCCACATTTCGCGTATTATTTTCAGGGTCTAAAGTATGAATGACAGGAAGGGTAATAAATGGTCCGCCATCGGCTGGCCAGCAAGTCATCACCGGTAATTTAGTTATATCCGGGTCATCCATAATTACCTGCTGACATTCGCCTTTTCCTTTCAACGTTTTGGGCATGTAAGATGCTACTTTTCCTAACTCGGGCAACATCATTACTTTCTCCATCAAACTATTTTTCGGAGCCACCATTTTTTTAAATAAGGCTTCAATATCATTCCCAATATCATCGAGTTCATTAACCCCCAAAGCCATACACATTCGCTTATAGGAGCCCATGCTATTGATGAGTAAAGGAAAATCGGTTCCGGTATTTTCGAACAACAAAGCAGGTCCGTCGTTTTTGATAAACCGGTCTGCGATTTCGGTAATTTCGAGATTCGGATTAACAAACTCCTTAATGCGCAGCAGCTCCCCTTCTTTTTCAAGCAGGTCGATAAATTGTTGTAAATTTTTGAATTGCATAATAGTGGAACAAAGTTAAGGAAAGAAGGTTGAGTTAATGTGCT
>DAORKJ010000119.1:0-7855 GCA_035439505.1 Chitinophagales bacterium | reverse complement strand
CGGTTAGCCCCGATTGTAGCGGAAACGAGCTAATGTGCAAATTAGGGAATGTACCTATGTACCAATGCAACAGCCGGGATGGAGTGAGATTATCAATTAAAATTTGAACACGCACATTAGTTCGTTGCAGCGGAAAGCGGGTTGGGAATGCTATACGAAGGGAGGAGTTTATGCTCCAAAAAAAGATATTTTGTTAAATGATAAATTTTGGGCATTTACGAAAATAAAGAAGCCCCCCCGAACCACCAGGAGGGCTTTGCTTCACTGACAATCATTAAAACCTAAAACCAAAACTTAAAAGGAAATTATTAAAAGTTTTATCGATAGTTGCACCCTGGTTTACACCGGCGCCGTTATCGTATACATATTGAATATCGTATTCTTTTGTATTGCTGTGAGCAAATGCAAGGTCAATAAAATAATCATCTTCTTTAATTCCAAGTCCTGCGGTCCAAGTATTTTTTGCGAAATCGGCTCCATCGGCAGCAATGCCATCGTTAAATGGTGAGCTGCTCATTATATAACCACCTCTGAAGCGGAATACATCGTAAGTTAATTCACCACCGAGACGAATGATAGATGCTGCACCGTATTTAGTGTCGATATTAGTATTAATTGTATTCTCGTAAGAAATATCTCCGGCATCGAAAGTGCGGTTGAAATTAAATGATGATTCACTGTAATCTACAAACTCATATTCTGCAGAAATAAATCCGATTTTTTTGATAGTAACTGCAGCGCTTCCAATTACTCTCCAAGGTGTCACTAATTCGTAACTAAATTCACCAATTGGAGAATCAAATTCATATTCACCATCACCTTCTAAATTGCTGCTCATGGAAGAAATATAATTATCATTTAAACCATATAATGTTGGTGAATGCACAGCAGCACCTAAACGCAGGTTATCGTTAATTCGATAAATCAAACCTAATTTCGCATTAATACCTGTTCCATAAGTTTCGGAAACATCGGTTAATGTAAATGATTCGAAATTATCATATTCGCCATTCACATCTGATTCGGTATATACAGAAGAAACAATGTAAGATATATGTGGAATACCGATTGTTGCACCAACATATAATCTATTGCCATAATTTCCACCGAAGGTAATGGCTGTTTCACCAATTCCACCTTGTGTTGCAATTGATTTTGTTTGTTGCACATTTCCTTCCACTACCGGAAAATATTGTGTTGAATCGGCACCTGAAGGATTAATTAAATATGTTTCCCATGCAAGTCCGGCACCAAAAGGGTCTTTGTCGAACACATCGCCGGGATTAGTTCCGCCGTTAGCATTTAAATAATCAACGTATGAATTTAATAATGAAGAGCCTTCGTTATAACCGGTATATAATACCGAACTATTAAAATTGGCTAAACGATTATAAGAAATTCCAAATGCTCCTGTAACCCAACCGGATGTGGCATTTTCTTTACCACGTTTTACACTTGCAAAAACAATTCCTGCATTATTGATAGTAAATTTATATTTGTCTTCTACTGTGTTAGTTCCAAAATATGATGACTCGCTATTGATACTTAATAATCCCGGCGTTAAAACAAATTCGGAGCCGCGATAAATTCCGATGCCTGCGGGGTTCATACTAAACGAACTCATATCGCCGCCTAAGGCACCATACGCATTTCCGGAACCTAGTGAGCGGGCAGTTCCACCAAAATCGAGTGTGGAATATCGCAAGGCATCAACATCACTTTGTGCAACTAAATTTAGTGACAAAGCAGTAGCTATAACCATTGAAAAAAACTTATACATGGTTTTAATTTTTAGTGTTTTTTAATGCTGATTAATTACCGCCACTTCTTTTTTTAGGAGCGCTGCTTCCACTGCTAGATGGTTTGCTGCT
This sequence comes from Chitinophagales bacterium, assembly GCA_035439505.1. GTDB lineage: Bacteria > Bacteroidota > Bacteroidia > Chitinophagales > BACL12 > UBA7236. The sequence goes on along the minus strand of DAORKJ010000119.1, from coordinate 5,984 downwards.
TGTTCCTGAAGAAGACCCACTGTTGCGATTCGAACTTCCACTATTGTAAGTTGGTTTGCTACCTGATGAAGAAACTGATGATTTTGGCGCTTCATAAGTTGGGCGTGATGGTTTTGATGGTTGCTCATACGACTTATTATTACCATTTGATTTTGGTTGTTCATAAGTGTTTTTGCTTCCACTATTTGATTTAGGCTGCTCATAAATTTTTGAAGGAGCCTGATTGGTATTTTGTTTAACAGTACCTTGCTGACGACCCTGGTCACCTGAAGGAGTGTAATATGTTCCTTTAGATGGTTTGCTGTCTAAGCCTGATGGTTTGTTATTACTATTTACAGGTTTTGAAACAGTATTGTAACCATTACCGCGAGCACCTCGATCAGATTTTATTTCTGCATTTGCAGTATTTACAGATGCTGAAGGTTTGCTATCGGCACTATAATATTTAATTACTTTAACGCCGGTATTTTCTTTTACCACAGCACCGCCTGCAACAACCGGTTGGTCAATTGCTATTGAACCCGGTTTTACAATGTTACCTGAAGCTAATGCATCGTTGGTATTGATACCACCTTTAATATCGTCAAACACCGGTTTATCAGTATTTGCAGCAATATCGATTGAACCTGCGTTGGTATTTACGTCACCTTTAGTGGTAACTAAAGCACCTTTATCGGTAAGCACATGATTTTGCTCATAATTTTGTTGTTTACCATAACCATCGTTCAGCACAATTGCTGATTCCATACCGGTATTTGTATTCGAGCCGGTTGAAGTGTTAGGGCCATAATAATAGTCGTTGTTGTTATAACCGTAATAGTCATCACCGTAACCATATCCGTAACCATACCCATTACCGTAGTAGCCATCGTAATAACCATTCCAGTAACCGTTGTTATAACCGTTCCAGTAGCTGCCATAGTATCCACCATAATATCCGCCGTAGCCGTAATAAGGGTTATACCAAGGATCATAATAACCATAATGGCCATAACCGTATGGATAACAATTTCCGTAATATACGCCTCCCCAACCCCAGCTATAGCCTACATTCCAGCCATATGAAGGGCCCCAGAAAGGGTCGTAATAGTATGGTGAATAACAATGAGAATAATATCCGAAACCATAGTTTGGATAATAATAACGATACAAACTAGATGTATAGTAATAATCATCATAGTCGTTGTCATCGTAATAGTTGTTTACAATGTAGGTGTTACCATCTTCATCATAATATTCTTCTGATTCAGTGGCAAATTCTTCACCTGCACGGTATTCGTTATCATCCTGACGTGGTTCAGTGTATTCATAACTGCCGGAATTGCCCGGATAAGTAGAATACGCATCGGATGAAGAAGAAGATGAAGTGGTGGTTGTGGTTGTAATGACTTCTGAAGGGATATCATCACCTGCAGAATAATAAATATCGTCAGTTGAAGATCCCTGTGATGCTGTCTGGGTAGCACAGGAAGTAGCTAAAAAGCCCAGCGCTGCGAGAATTGGAAGGTATCTTAATTTCATAACTGATATTTTAATTGTTTATTAAATCTGTTTACTGTGGCTGCAATTATTAATTTTGCAAATCACTTAAAACCAAAATCATACCAAAAATAACATATGGCTGAAAAAATAACAAAAAGAGATATAAACTATTCAGAATGGTATAACGATCTTGTGATACAGAGCGGGTTGGCAGAGAACAGTGCAGTAAGGGGATGTATGGTGATAAAACCCCATGGATGGGCGATTTGGGAGAATATGAAAAGTATTCTGGACAAAAAATTCAAGGACACTGGACACGTTAACGCCAGTTTCCCCTTGTTGATACCAAAAAGTTTTCTTGAGCAGGAAGAAGGTCATGCTGAAGGCTTTGCCAAAGAGTGTGCCGTAGTTACGCATTACCGCTTAAAAACGCATCCTGATAAAAAAGGAAAACTGATTGTGGACCCGGAAAGCAGACTGGAAGAGGAATTGATAATTCGACCTACCAGTGAGACCATTATTTGGAACTGCTACCGCGGATGGATTCAGAGCTATCGCGACCTACCGATTTTGATTAACCAGTGGGCGAATGTGATGCGTTGGGAAATGCGTACTCGTCTATTTTTAAGAACAGCAGAATTTCACTGGCAGGAAGGTCATACCGCTCATGCTACGCAAGAAGAAGCAGTTGAAGAAACCCTTAAAATGCTGGACGTTTATGCCGATTTTATGGAAAACTACATGGCGGTTCCGGTAATTAAAGGGGTAAAAACAGCAAATGAACGTTTTGCAGGCGCTTTGGACACGTATTGTGTTGAGGCTATGATGCAAGATGGTAAAGCTTTACAAAATGGAACATCTCATTTTTTAGGTCAAAATTTTGCGAAGGCATTTGATGTGAAGTTTTTAAATAAAGAAGGCAAACTGGAATATGCCTGGGCAACCAGCTGGGGGGTGTCTACCCGAATGATGGGTGCATTAATTATGGCGCATAGCGATGATGATGGATTGGTAATTCCACCACGTTTAGCACCATTGCATGTTGTAATAGTTCCAATTTTTAAAAATGCTGAACAATTAGCTGCAATTACTGAAAAAGCAGATGCGCTGATTAAAGAATTAAAAGCTTTAAACATTATTGTAAAATTTGATGACAGTGATACGGCAAAACCGGGATGGAAATTTGCGGAATACGAATTAAAAGGCGTTCCGGTCCGTGTTGCTATGGGTATGCGTGATGTAGAAAATAATACGGTTGAAATTGCGCGTCGCGATACCAAAGAAAAAACAACCGTTGCCAACGAAAATTTAGGTTCTTATATTCAGGATTTGTTGGAAAAAATTCAGCAAAACATGTATGATAAAGCGCTGGCTTTTCGCACGGCAAACACTTTTGTAATTGATACCTGGGATGCATTTACTGCTCAAATAGAAAAGGGTGGATTTATTTACGCGCATTGGGATGGAACTTCCGAAACGGAAGACAAAATAAAAGAGCTTACCAAGGCTACCATTCGTTGTATTCCAATGGACGGAGTTGAAGAAGCGGGAACTTGTGTATACAGTGGCAAACCAAGTAACAAACGCGTTTTATTTGCGAGAGCTTATTAATCAATTTAAAACATTAACCATAAACGACATCGCATTCGGTGTCGTTTTTTTTATGCCTGTTTTAACGGTCAAATTAATTTCCGTATTTTTAGGTAGTGATTATTTTCACTATTTTTAAATAATTAACCATGTATTTATGCATTTGAAAAACACCTTTTTGTTGAGTGTATTATTTGGAGCAACAACCATTTTTGCTCAACCTTCAACTGAATTATCAATTCCACAACTCTACCAGGCTGAACAATCCGGCTCTTTACATTTTAGAGGAAAAACAAAAGCCATGCGGGAAACAAAAGAGAATACTGCTTTTGAGGAATTGTTTATGGACAAAAGAAAACACGAAGATGAAGCTCGTGAACGAAGCGCCTATACTGTTGTTGGTGAACCTGATTATTTTGTTGAAGATCCTGCATTACAAAAAGATGCTGAAATTGCTACTACAGATATTTCTATTCTATCAAATTGGGAAGGATTAAAATCAAAATATTTGCGTTCGGATAATAATATTGCTGTTGGACCGAATCATGTTGTGCAAATGATTAACAGTGCATTATTCAGTTCGTATATCCGTGTGTGGAATAAAACTGGCGACATTTTAATTAATAAAGCAAATATGTATGATTTGGTTGGCGAACCTGACTATGGTGACCCCAATATTATTTACGATGAAAAAGCAGACCGTTGGGTAATAACATTTTTATATTCAGATAGTGATGCACGATTAATTATTATGGCATCGGTAACTAATGACCCAACAGGTGAATGGTATTATTATGATTTTGAAACAACAGGTGGTTTTCCTGATTATGAAAAAGTTGCTGTTTGGGGAAATAGTTATGTAGTAACCACAGCACAGGCAAATCCAAATGTATATTTATTAAATCGTGAAAGTATATTAAACGGCACTGGGGCTTCACCGGTAATTAAATTTCTAATTCCTAAATTTAAAAATATTGGATGGCAGGCTGCTTCACCTGTGCAACAAACGGGTTCAATAGATTTACCGGAAGGTGAACCGGCGATTATTTGGCGTGTTTGGGATAATTGGTGGCATCCACCTTATTCGGCAGTTGATCAGCTGGAATTATTTGAATTGGATATTGATTGGGCAACACCATTAGCAGCAACTATGACCGGTCCTATTGCATTACCAATTGAAGTTTACAACAGTAATTTATGTGGCATTAATTCCAATACTTGTCTCGAACAACCGGGAACAACAGTTCGTTTATGGCCCTTGAGTAATTTTATTACGGACAAAAGTAAATACATGAATTTTGGTGATTACCAGAGTATTGTAGGTGTGCATGTTTGTCGCGTAAATGAAGCGGGAACTGCCGGACAACGTTGGTATGAATTACGTAAATACCCGGGTGGTGAATGGTATGTTTATCAGCAAGGCACTTATTCGCCAACAGCCGACCATCGTTTTATAGGAAGTATTTCCATAAATGAAGATGGCACTATTGCCTTAGGATATAATATTACCAGTTCAACAGTTTATCCGGGAATGCGTATGACAGGCAGAGCTGTATGTGACCCAATTAATTTAATGACAGCACCGGAAGCAATTTCCAAAAATGGTACAGCATCTAATAAAACTTTGGATTATGGTGACTATAACAGTTTAGTGACAGATCCGGTTGATGGCTCATTTTGGTTTAGCGGTCAGTATAACGTGAGCAACAAATGGTCCAGTAATGTCGTGCACTTTACAGTGGATGGTTGTTTAGATGAAAAATCGTTACCACTACAGAACACTTCGTTAAGTGATTTAACTATTTCACCAATACCTGCCAGCAACCTTATTACAGTTGGTTTACAATCAGACGGGCAATCTACGGTTGCTATTCAGATTTATGATATGTCAGGCAAATTAGTTTTACAGAAATCGTTTATGGCGGGTATAGGTAAAAACACCTTCAGTTTTTATATTAATGAATTAGCAATTGGCGCATATGTATTAAATGCAGTTGCAGGCGATACCATTATGCATAAAAATTTTATCGTCGAACGTTAAATTACCACATTCTTTAAATCTGACAAATGCCTTCAATTGATAAACAGTTGGAGGCATTTGTATTATAACTGGGGACATTTAAAGGACAACTGTCGCAATCAAAGCGGGTTGATATATAAATATATCGGTAATTTTAAAGCGGAGTTTTATCACAGCACATGTTTCAGCAAACCGGAAAAAATATATGGTTATTGGCTACCCTGCTATTTATGCTGGGGTCGCAGGTTATGTATGCACAGGAGCCGGTTGCAATGAAAGTTGTTCCTACCATTAACTATCTCCCATCAACCGTATATTATGTTACTACCGACGCCAATCAATTTATTTGGATAGGCAGCAATACAGGAGTATATAAATATGACGGAAATAACTTCACGCATTATACCAGTGCGGACGGCTTAGGTGACAATGAAATTCTGCGCATTTATGAGGATAAAAAAGGGAGGATTTGGTTCCAGTCGGTTAATGGAAATCCCTCTTTTTATTTAGACGGTAAAATATATAATGCCAGTAACAGCGATCTGGTAAAGCAGTTAAAATTTAAGAAAATGATTTTAACTGAATGTGAAGATGACAATGGTAATTTATACATAGGTTCTCGACAGCAAATTTATTATAAAATCGATTCTAATGATGTTGTAACAAAATTCGAATATGACGGTCAGGAAAACTTTGCATGGATTGGCGCTGATAACCAAATAAAGTATTTGAAATATCGGTTCCAAAATACATTTCAGGCAATTAGAGGAAATGCATTGGATGGTTTAATTTATATTGGCCAGCAACTTACTTTATACAGGATTGAAAATGACAGTATTTTAAAAGTACAATTTCAATTACCGGAAGAAGCACAGGAAATAATTTTTGTGCG
>DAORKJ010000118.1:2106-10829 GCA_035439505.1 Chitinophagales bacterium | reverse complement strand
TCCCCCAATTTCACCAATCTTTTCCTCTCAAATAATAATCTTCCTACCTTTGCGGCATCATGTGGAAAAATAATATACTCGAAGCGATAGGCAATACGCCGCTGATTAAGTTGAATAATATTGTGAAAGATATTCCGGCGACTGTGCTGGCGAAGGTGGAGACGTTTAATCCGGGGAACTCGATTAAGGATAGGATGGCGCTGAAAATGATTGAGGATGCGGAGAAGGATGGTCGCCTGCAGCCGGGTGGAACCATTATTGAAGGCACCAGCGGGAATACGGGAATGGGACTTGCCATTGCGGCGATTATAAAAGGTTACAAATGTATTTTTACGACTACCGATAAACAAAGTATTGAAAAAGTAAATGCGTTAAAAGCGTTTGGTGCAGAAGTTATTGTGTGCCCTACCGATGTGGATCCTGAAGATCCACGCAGTTATTATTCAGTGAGCAGTCGCTTAATTAAAGAGGTGCCGAATTCGTGGAAGCCTAATCAATACGATAATCCGAGTAACGCCGTTGCGCATTATGAAACTACCGGTCCGGAAATTTGGGAGCAAACGGAAGGAAAAATTACGCATTTGGTTGCGGGTGTTGGAACGGGTGGAACGATATCAGGGATTGGAAAATATTTAAAAGAAAAAAATCCGAATATTAAAATTTGGGGGATTGATACGTATGGTTCAATTTTCAAAAAATTAAAAGAAACAGGCACCATCGATAAAAATGAAATTTATCCTTATGTGACGGAAGGAATTGGTGAAGATTTTTTACCGGAAAATGTGAATATCGATATCATAGAAGATTTTGAAAAAGTAACGGATAAAGATGGTGCAATAATGACTGCACGTATTGTTCGCGAAGAAGGTATTTGGGTTGGAAACAGCTCCGGTGCTGCTTTACAGGGCCTTATTCAATTAAAAGATAAATTTACAAAAGACGATGTGGTGGTGGTGATTTTTGTGGATCATGGCACACGTTATTTAGGTAAAATGTTTAACCCGGACTGGATGATGAAAATGGGTTATATCGATAAAACGGGTTTAACTGCTAAAGATTTAATTTCAACCAATCAGAAAGGTGCTTTAATTAGTGTTGATACACATACCACCGTTGCGCAGGCATTACAAATTATGATGCAAAATGATTTTTCGCAAATGCCGGTTACAGATGGCGGACGTATTGTTGGTGCAATTAACGAAAGTGTTTTATATCAGCAAATTGTTGCGCACCCGGATATTAAAAATAAACATGTTGGTGAAGTGATGAGTGCAGCATTTCCGTTTGTCGATATTTCGGCGCCAATTGATTCTATCAGCGCGATGCTTACGTCCGATAATCCTGCATTATTGGTGCGCGATTTTAAGGTGGACAAAACATATATCATTACGCGTCACGATGTAATGAATGCATTGACTAAATAACTTATTTTGAGTGCAAAACGAATTGTTTCTCTGGTTCCAAGTATTACCGAATTGTTGGTGGATTTGGGACTGGAAGAGCATATTGTTGGGGTGACGAAATTTTGTGTGCACCCGGAGCACTTGCGAAAAAATACCACCATAGTTGGAGGGACAAAAAACCTGCGTTTGGAAGTGATTCGTCAGCTTCAGCCGGAGCTAATTTTGGCTAACAAAGAAGAAAATGTCCGCGAACAGGTTGAAGCACTTGCTGCCGAGTTTAAGGTTTTCACCAGCGATATTGGGAATTTTGAGGAAGCGCTTTCGATGATCAAAACCGTTGGCGAGTTAACAGACCGATTACCCGAGGCTGAAGCGCTTATAACTCAGATAAATCAGGCTAAAAGCCGCTTTGAAGCGGTTAAACCTAACAATTTCATGCCTTACCGCACCTTATACCTCATTTGGCAAAAACCCTGGATGAGTGTGGGCGGCGATACGTATATCAGCAATATGATGCAAATTGCCGGTTTCGAAAATGTGTGTCGCGACCGGCAGCGATATCCGGAGTTAAGTGATGCTGCTATTCAATCGCTGGCACCGGAAGTAATCTTACTTAGTTCGGAGCCTTTCCCTTTTACGGAAAAACATATCAGCGGGTTACAAAAACTGCTTCCTGAAGCGGCTATTTTGTTGGCGGACGGGGAAATGTTTAGTTGGTATGGCAGCAGGCTGTTACAGGCTTTCGACTACTTTACTTCGCTCAGGTTAAGAATTTGATATTTCATTTTCATTAAAACTTCAAAATCCGTGTCGTTTTTGCTATCTTTGCCGCCTCAATTAACCCGACAGCAATGGTTACCAATGATGTAAAACTGTTTTCAGGCACTACCAGCCGATACCTTGGTGAAAAAGTAGCAGATTACTACGGTCAGCCCCTTGGTAAAATGACCATTGAGCGGTTCAGTGACGGCGAGTTTCAGCCGAATATTCTGGAAAGTGTGCGGGGTAGTTATGTGTTCTTTATTCAAAGTACGATGTTCCCGTCGGACAATCTGATGGAGTTATTGCTGATGATTGATGCGGCTAAAAGGGCTTCTGCATCGTATATCACCGCAGTAATTCCTTATTTCGGACTTGCCCGTCAGGACAGAAAAGATAAACCACGTGTTTCAATCGGCTCGAAACTGGTTGCGGAATTATTGACTGCAGCAGGTGCCAACCGAATTGTTACCATGGATTTACACGCTGATCAGATTCAGGGGTTTTTCGATATTCCGGTTGACCACTTGAGTTCTACAGCTATTTATGTTCCTTACATTGAAGAAAATCTGGACCTTTCGAATGTGATTTTTGCTTCGCCTGATGTGGGCAGCACTAAACGCAACAGAAAATACGCCATGCATTTTAACACCGAACTCGTTATTTGCGATAAATACCGCAAAAAAGCGAATGAGATTGCTGAAATGACCGTAATTGGTGATGTAACTGGGAAAGATGTGATTATGATCGACGATTTGGTTGACACCGGTAATACACTTGCCAATGCAGCCAATTTGATGAAACAAAAAGGAGCAAAAACGGTGCGTGCGTTTTGTACTCATCCTGTATTAAGCGGGAAGGCTTATGAAACAATCGAAAATTCTGCTTTAGAGGAAATTGTTGTTACCGACACTATTCCGCTGAAACGTGAATCACCAAAAATTCGTGTGTTGTCATCTGCGAAATTGTTTGCAAGAGCAATTCGTAATACGCACGAACACAGAAGTATTAGTTCACTATTTATTAATAATTAAATCAAAATTCAAATGCAAACTTTTGTATTAGAGGGAACATTGAGAGAATCACTTGGCCGCCGCGCTTCGAAAGATGCACGTGCTTCAGCTATGGTTCCATGTATCCTGTATGGCGATGGCGAAAACATTAATTTCGAAGTAACCAAAATTGCACTTAAAAACCTGGTGTACACACCAAACGTTTACAAAGTGCTTATTAAAGTTGATGGTAAAGAAGTTGAATCGTTAATGCGTGAAATTCAGTTTCACAAAGTTACCGATGAAATTTTACACATCGATTTCTTAAAATTAAATCCATCTAAAAAAATCAATCACGTTGTGCCAGTTGCTTTAACCGGACAAAGTATTGGTGTTAAAGGTGGTGGTAAACTTGTTCAACGAATCAGAAAAGTAACTATTAAAGCTTTTCCTAAAGATTTAGTTGACAAAATTACAGTTGACATTACAGACCTTGACGTTAACAAAACAATTCGTGTTGGTGATATTAAAGTTGCCAATGTTGAAGTATTGGGATCTAAAAGTATTCCAATTGTTACTGTTGTTTCTCCTCGTGCATTAAAAGCTGCTGCTGATGCGGCTGCTGCTGCCGATGCTAAAGCTGCTCCTGTGGCTGCTGCACCTGTTGCTGCAAAAGAAGAGAAGAAAGATTAATAAACCTTTTTCTTTAAACGAAGCAATTTCTATCTTTAAATATGAAATTGCTTCGTTTTTTATTTCCAAAAAAGCATACGCAAACTGTTTCAACTGAACCTGAAATGAAATATTTAATAGCCGGTTTAGGAAATTTTGGAATTGATTATGTCAATACACGACACAATATCGGTTTTGATGTAGTGGAAAAATTAGCCGCTGATAAATCTGTTATATTTACTTCCGGCCGTTATGCCGATAAAGCGGAATTTAAATTTAAAGGCAAAACTTTTATTTTAATTAAACCTACTACTTACATGAATTTAAGTGGTAAGGCAGTGAAATATTGGATGGAAAAAGAAAATATTCCATTAACCAATCTCCTCATAATAACCGATGATTTGAATTTACCACTCGGCAAATTACGCATTCGGAAAAATGGTAGCGATGGCGGTCATAACGGATTAAAAAATATCAACGAAATATTACAAACTAATCAGTACAACCGCTTGCGTTTTGGTGTAGGTAATAATTTCCCTACCGGCAGGCAGGTGGACTTTGTATTAGGCAAATGGGAAAACACCGAAACGCCCATGGTAACTGAAACCGTGACACGTGCGGCTGAAGCTGTTATGTCAATAATTATGGAAGGCGTTGATCGCGCAATGAATAAATTTAATTAAGCAAAAACAGGTAATAGTAACGATTATTATTCGTCGCCACCACCTTGTTTTTCTGCCTTATTAATTCCCGGTTTGTTGCCGGTATTTTTAGCAAAAAACTTATTAATTAAATTGTTCACCACCATTGGTGCTTCGCGATAAACTTTGTTATTACTATTCGGAATTACACTTAATTGCGCATTTGGTAACGCTCGATATAACGCAACAGTATGTTCTAATTTAATATCATCTTTATCTCCGCTAATTAATAAAACCGGTGCCTGAATATTTACTAATAATTCCGGGTCAAGATAAAGGCGGTTAGCACGTAAATTTAATACGCGTAAAACATTTTTATATTCCAAAACACCTTCTTTAATAGAATCTTTTGCTGCGCGAATGGCATCGTTACATTTTGCAATATAGGTATCGGTAAATGCAGTTGTATCGGCGCTGATTGCTGTTCCGCCAATAACAATTCTGTTTACTTTTTCGGGATAATTAATCGCTAACAATAATGCCACTACACCACCATCGCCCCAGCCAACAATATTAACGCTATCGAGTTCTAATTTTTGGAGTAACATAAAATAGTCATCAGCCATTTGTTCATAGGTTAAACTATCTTTATTAATGGTTGAACTCCCCTGCCCTCTGCTATCTGCAACTATTACGCGATTTTTTTTCGATAAAAAATTTATTTGCTGGTCAAAAGATGCAACAGAACCATTATTATCGTGAATTAATAAAACAGGTGTGCCTTCACCATATTGTTCGAAATAAATATTAACGCCGTTGATAGATTGAAATTGTCCTTCGGTATGTTCAAATTGTTTAGGATTACCATTGGTATTGCCCGACATTGGTCGCGGGGTAATTGGCGATTTTTGTGCGGAGGTTGAAGATATAATCGCAGCAAATAAAAAACTGAGTAAAATTGTTTTTTTCATATCGAATTAATTCAGATTTAAAGATACAGTATTAAATCAAAACAGGTTATTTGAGCCCATTTCGCTGCAATTTTAATGCCCTTTCGTAACTTTGTACACGAATTATGAAAATATTTTGTGTAGGTCGCAACTACAGCGAACATGCTAAAGAGCTCAACAACGAGATTCCCGAAGCCCCGGTTATTTTTATGAAGCCTCCAACGGCGATTTTAAAAGGTAAAGACTTTTATATCCCTGAGTTTTCGTCGGATATGCATTACGAATGCGAATTGGTATTCCGGGTTTGCAAAAACGGGAAACATATCGAGCCTCAGTTTGCAGGTAAATATATTGATGCCGTTACCGTTGGGATCGACTTTACTGCCCGCGACGTGCAGGCGAATCAGAAGAAAAAGGGCCTTCCCTGGGAAATTGCCAAAGCTTTCGACAATTCAGCAGTGGTTGGGGAGTTTTTGCCTATTTCAGAATTGCCTGATAATCAGTCGGTTAAGTTTAATATGCAAAAAAATGGTGCTGATGTTCAAATCGGTAATTCAGCCGACATGATTTATCCGATAACGGAGTTAGTGGCTTACCTCTCGAAATTTTTCACCTTACAGCAAGGCGACCTCATATTTACGGGCACTCCGGCCGGTGTTGGTCCTGTGGCCATTGGTGATGTGCTGACCGGATTTTTGGAAGGGACTAAAAGATTTGAAATAAACATTAAATAAGCAACCAAACGGCTTTCTACCCACACTATTAGTTTATAGCTTTGCACCCGCAAGATGAATCAAAAGGAAACCCTGGAACTAATCGACAAAAAGATATTGCTTGAAGCGTATCGCAAGATGTTTACAAGCAAGGTAATGGCCGATGTTTTTAACGAAAATCGCCAGACCTGTATTTTCGTGCATGCCAATTCCCGCGGGCATGAAGCTATTCAATTGGCTATGGGTATGCAGTTGAAAAAAAGCGATTGGGCCAGTTTATATTACCGTGATGATTCAATTTTGATGGGAATGGGTTGGGACCCAAGCCAAATAATGTTACAATTAATGGCCAAACGCGACGACCCATTTAGCGGAGGCCGGAATTATTATTGTCACCCCAGCTACAAAGGCAGCGATTACCCTCAAATGATTCACCAATCCTCGGCAACGGGCATGCAGGCTATTCCTACAACCGGTGTTGCTCAGGGTTTACAATATTTAGAGCAGCAAGGTTTGTTAGATACGGCATCTCAAAACCCGCTGGTGGTTTGTTCTATCGGCGATAGTGCCATGACTGAAGGTGAGGTGGCAGAGGCACTACAATTTGCCGTATTAAAACAATTACCGATTATTTATTTAGTGCAGGATAATGAATGGGGCATTTCTGTTTCCAAAGAAGAAGCCCGAACTATGGATGCATACGAATACGCTGGTGGTTTCAAAGGCTTGCGCCGCGTTCGTGTAGATGGCAGCGATTTTCTGGAAAGCTGGCAATGTGTCCGCGATGCGATTGGTTATGTACGCATCAACCGCAAACCGGTGCTTATTCATGCTAAAGTGCCATTATTAGGCCATCATACCAGCGGTGTGCGCATGGAAATGTATCGCACCGAAGAAGATTTGAAAGAACATAGCAGTCGCGACCCACTGCCAAAACTGCGTCAGGTATTACGTGACGCGGGTATATCCGATAGTGAGGTGCAGGCTTTGGAAATGGAAGCAGATGCGAAAACCAGAGCCGATTTTGCTCAGGTGGTGGCTTCTCCTGACCCGTATCCTGCCACTGTTGATTTATATGAATTTGCACCATCGCCAATTACCGAAGAGCAAGGCAACCGCGAACCGGAAGGTGCTGAAGTGGTAATGATGGTGGATGCAGCCTTGTTTGCCATGGATGAAATTTTGACTAAACATCCGGAGGCATTGTTGTATGGTCAGGACGTTGGCAGACGTTTAGGTGGTGTATTTCGTGAGGCTGCAACTTTGGCGGCAAAACACGGCGACCATCGTGTATTTAATACTGCTATTCAAGAGGCGTATTTGGTTGGATCTACCGTTGGAATGAGTGCTACGGGTACTAAACCAATTGTAGAAATTCAATTTGCAGATTATATATGGACAGGCGTTAATCAATTAGTTTCTGAATTATCTAAATCCTATTATTTAACGAATGGGAAATGGAATGTGCAGACGGTGATTCGTATTCCGATTGGTGCTTATGGCAGTGGCGGACCCTATCATTCAGGGTCAATTGAATCGTCAATTACTGCGATAAAAGGAATTAAAGTGGTGTATCCAAGTAATGCTGCGGATATGAAGGGATTATTGAAGGGTGCATTTTACGACCCGAATCCTGTTGTGATGTTTGAACATAAGGGTTTGTATTGGAGTAAAGTGCCTGGAACTGCTGCGGCAAAAAATATTCAGCCTGCTGATGATTATATTATTCCTTTGGGAAAAGCACGTATTTTTCAGCATGCTGATGCAGCGAAAATTGATAACGGAGAAAGTATGTTGGTGGTGACATATGGTATGGGTGTGCATTGGGCATTAAATGCTTCGAAAAGTTTTCCGGGGCAGATTGAAATTCTCGATTTACGTACATTATATCCTTACGATTGGGAAGCTATTGAAACATCTGTAAAAAAACATAATAAAGTATTTGTACTCACTGAAGAACCAATAATGAATTCGTATGCGCAAGCTATGGCAGGAAGAATTGGTTCCGAATTATTTAAATATCTCGATGCTCCTGTACAAATGTTGGGTGCAAAAAATTTACCTGCAGTGCCACTTAATTCGGGATTAGAAAAAGCGATGCTACCAAATGTAGATAAGGTGAAAGTGGTGATGGAAGAGTTGTTGGGTTGGTGATTTTTTAGTGCGCAATTAAAGTGCTGGTTTATACTTTTCAATTTAATTTTATTTATAGAGTGCGTCGGACGGAGTCCTGGAACGATGCTGCAGAATCAGAGATTTTGCAGAGCTGGTTCAAAATTTATTTGATAAACACAAAAACGATATTATTTTATTTGTGGAGTGCGTCGGACGGAGTCCTGGCACGATGCTGCAGAATCAGAGATTTTGCAAAGCAGTTTTTTTTGTGTTCACTGTGTGGGTTTCTCCGTGGGCTCTGTGTGGGTTCTCTCTGTGTCCCGATAGCTATCGGGATTGTGGTTTCGGCTGTTTAGTTCGGAAATTTAATTGCTAATTAATACCATAAAATTAAATTTTATCTATAGAGCGCATCGGACGGAGTCCTGGCACGATGCTGCAGAATCAGAGATTTTGCAGAGCTGGGAGCTTTTTAATT
>DAORKJ010000118.1:0-2006 GCA_035439505.1 Chitinophagales bacterium | reverse complement strand
ACAATTGCAAAAATATGTGTGGGTTTATCTTTTGATGCAAATGCAATAAATGCTCTGCCATTTTCATACGAATAAGGATGCGGGAAACCGTCGGTCATAAATTTAGCAACCTGAAAATTATTGGCATGTTGCACTAAACTTTCCAGATCGCTTTCCAACCATGGGCGAAGTGTGAATTCCATACCGCTAAATTATTAAATAAATTTATCCGGCAAATACCGGTTGGGAATAATCATCATTAAATTCCCCCCTCTACATGATATAAATGCTATCTACTTACTCTATCCATTTCAAATCCTGCAATACATCTTTTCGGTGATAGTTTAACTCAGCTTCCAGGTCACTGTGCATATTTGGGTCGTTTGCAATTAAGTAGTCTATTGTTTGAACAATTTCATTTATCAAATCAACATAGGGTTGTAACTTTTTTTGTTTATTGGCAACACGTTCTTCTTCTGTAGCAGCATCTAAATCAAATTCAGTACTGAGGTCAAGATACTTGTCAAATTGTTCCTCTTCCTGCTTCATTTTTTCCAAAAGTGTAGTATACATCGCTACGTAATCAACTTGAGCATTGTTCGTATTAACCTGTTTAGATTTAGCTGCTTCCTCATGTGCCACATCCACTGCAAACTGATTAGTTATAGCCGCTGAAAGTAAACCCATTGGGATACCATCCTCTGCTTTTAATTGCGTTGATTTATTATCCTTATAAAATTTACCTGACACAATGTTTTGCCCTTTAAAAACAATATTATCACCAATTAACTGACCGGTTGTTAAATGATATATTTTTCCATCATTTGATGTCTGGTCGTAATTAAGCCATACCTTTTCAACTTTATAATTATATTTTTGATAAGTTAATGTAATTCGTTCGTTAGCAGTTACCGGTTTAATATAAGTGCTTTTAGGACTAGTATTGGTAGCTATCGGCTCAGGAACAATTTCATTTTTTTTATTAATACTCAGCCATGCCTCTCCATTTTTTACAGATGCAAAACCATCATAAAATTTAAAAGCAGCCGTATACGTAAACGGAATAACAACAGTGCCGGCAGTATCAATATATCCCCATAAACCATCTTTCCTGACTGCAGCAAGTCCTCCTGAAAATTCATCCCCGGATTCATAAATAGCCGGAATAACTTCCACACCTTTACTATTTACATAACCCAATTTACCATAACGAATAAATCCAATTCTTCCTTCAGCATAATTCCCAATTTCATCAAAATATTGAGGTGCCGAAACATTTCCATATTTATCTAAAAAACTCCATCCGGCATCACTTCTTACACTCACCACATCATAATTTGAAGACCCATAACCATTATAATCAAATCCTGTAATAGGTTTGCCGGTATTGGTATAAAATGCAACACTACTTTCTTTAATAACTGCAATCGCAGCACCCAGGGATTGAATACCATCAAATTCGATTGGAATAATTAATTTTCCCTGCGCATCCAACACACCCCATTTATTATCATTTTCCACGAGAGCGATATTACTAAAGTCGTAACCATAAGCGCTGCTATAAATTGGTTGAACAACAAATTTTCCTGTTTTATTAATAAATCCGTAACCCGATTCAGTTTGCACCATGGCCAAACCATTATCAGCAAAATTTTCAGCTGAAATTAAATTCAGATTACGAAAGTGTGCCACACCTTTCTCATCAAAAAATGTCCAGCAGGAATCTGTTTTCACGGCAGCAAATCCATTGTAATAGTCATAATAATTATCACATTCAATTAAAGCAAGCTCCTTATCGTTTGCGGACATGATTCGAATGATATAATCCTGACCAATGGCATATTGAAAATGCAATAGACCTATAATAATTATAAGCAGCGTCCTTTTGAAAATGTTGGATCCCATATGTTCATTTTGTTTGAGCAAACAAAGGTATAATTAAAAAACATATTTAGATTGCCGCTTAAACCCTACCTATTTATAAGGTTTAATTGGTAGTCAAGTATCGCAAGCGGAATGCTCATAAA
>DAORKJ010000117.1:0-10856 GCA_035439505.1 Chitinophagales bacterium | reverse complement strand
GTAAATGAATTCAGCAATCAATTAAAAACAATTGCTCAACTTATTATTGCAGAATCAAATACCTCCATTTATTATGTATCGTTAAGTGGTTTTGATACACATGCGGGACAAAAAGGTCAACAGGAGCGGCAGTTAAAAGTGTATGCCGACGGATTAAAAGCATTTTGCAACGATTTAAAATCCAAAGGTAAATTTAAGGACACCATGATCATGACATTTTCGGAATTCGGCAGAAGGGTAGATGAAAATGCAAGTTTAGGTACCGACCACGGAACTGCGAATAATGTGTATTTAATCAGCGGCGGATTAAAACAAGGTGGAATGATAAACGATATGGCTGATTTAGCTAATCTGCAAGATGGAGATTTAATTCATCAGGTAGATTTCAGGAGTGTATATTCCACATTGTTAAACAAATGGTTAAATGTAGATGCCCAAAAAATATTAAATGGCAGCTATCCGATGTTGGACTGTTTGTAATCCGAAAAAATTAAATGCGGGTGGCCGGTTTATGTTTGAGGCGATTAAGTACCTTTTCCCATAATATTTCGTAAGGAATAATTTCCCATTCATTCACCATGTTGTTGCCGTTTGGATCACCTTCCTGCATTTTGCGTAAATACTTTTGCGCCATTTGTTTGGTGCGGTCGTACACAAAATCTTCTTTCACCATAGTGAGCAACATTTTGAGGAAACAACTGCTGCGATAGGAGTCGTCTTTGCGTAAGTAGCGACTGCAATAAACATTCAATGCTTCTGAACGATTGATGATACCGGTGAGCTCACCTTTTTCGAGCATGTAAATTATTTGAATTACCAGGATAGATACATTGTAACCTTTTTTATCCTTGGTAAAATTCGGTACCTCATTCAGGAATTTCAACAAACGGAATTTTCGTTTCGTAGGGTCGCTGGCTAATAAATCGCGGTCCAGATTTTCGGTTTCGAAAATATAGTTGATGTACGATTCGAAAATTTTCCATTTCTCTTTACGCTCCTCGCTGGTATAAACGAAACGCGGGTGATTTACCACTTTAATAAATATACCTGCTGCATTGATATAATTTTCGGTATGCATGGCAAGTAAAAAGTAATATTCGAGGAATATAAACCAGTTGTTACTTCCTTCGGCAACCAGGTCGAGACATTTTTCTGCATTCATGCGACCATTTTCATAATCGCGGAGTTGCAGGTACGAACTGATTTTAATTAATGCCAGGTTGGCAAGTTTAACTTTCTGATTAAAATTAGGATTGTCGTTTAAGTATTTTTCAGCTTCCTCACAAACTTTAATAGTTTGCAGGTACTGACCTTTAATTTGCGCCACCATTATACGAATTTGATATTTCATATAATGTAACTGATAGCTGTCGCTTTGCTCACACAGTTTGTTTACGGCATCCAGATACTTATCTGCAGTAGATGCCAGTTCGCCGGTTGAAGCCGCACTTAATGCAAAATTGATAGTGAGGCGCTGATACATTTCTTCAGCCTTAATTTCATACTCAACATCACGTAATGCTTTGTTGGTTAATGCAGCATATTCTTCATATTCTTTTTCATCACCGTTTAAGCTGGCATTGTTCATTAATATGCGTGAACAATTTAATATCATATCCGAAAAACGGTAAATAACAGCAACGCCTAATGTTTTAGCGGCAATTTTAATAGCAGCATTACGCGCACCACTGTTTAACAATATTCTTATCTGAGCCCAGTTTTTATTGCAGGAATAATTTGCGCGATGATAATCCGAAAATGAAGGGTCATTACTATCCAGAAAAAACAAGGTATTCAACAACCTTTTCGAAAAACGTGATTTTAACTGACGATATTTATCATCAAGCGGAGAAGTGTTATACAGCACAGCAGCAGCTTCTTCGTCTGTATTAAACTTATCGTTCACCAACCCCTCGTAGAACTCATTGAACTTACTCTCCTTACGATTGAGCAGACTCTTATCGAAAATCTCGATTTTAGAGATCCGCTTTTTAGTCACAACTTTTGAAATTTCAATTAGGTTTTTCATACTATGTGTGCGCTTGGTTAATGTGTCAATACTAATGATTAAAGCCTGAAATTAAGGGTTTTTTACCGGGGAACCGTTTTTAAGAGGCGTAATTTGTGTCACAAACATAACAAAAATAGTTAATTCCTAACAAAATTGGAATTCTTTTTTCTACGCATTATGCACACTTTTTGAGACTAAAGAGATATTAATTCACATGTCTATAATTATTTTAAAATGTCACAAAATGATAGTAAATTATTTAATTAATGGCGTAAATGGTTAAATTAGAGGCAGTTATAGGTTAAAAAAGTTTAAAATATATAGTCACAAATAACTCGTCCCTGTAATGGAAGCATCATTTAAGCCACTTACTTTTGACTTCGTTAGTCATTCAGTTAACAGCCAAAACAACAATAACTATGAAAAGAGAATTACCTACAAAATTTCCAGTTGGAGCTATAGTTATTATAGACAATGACGAATTATAACTTTTAGACAGTTGGTTTGTTTCATAAATTAGGTTCACGACCAGAAGGAGGCTTAGGCCTCCTTTCTGTTTGTGGTAAGTAGAGGTCCATCCCCCAAAAACCAACCAATATTGAGCCACTCGGTTAATCATGTAGTTACGCCGTCGGACCAATCAACTTTTGCTGCATTTACCCCCATTTGCGATGTTAAACCACCCAAAATTTTCCATTCCCGATAAAATAATAGCATTTGAAGTTTCACTTAAGGGAAACTTTTGTATCTTTGGTTTGTGGAGGCAGGGAAATTCAGGACGATCGTTTTTTACAAGGATTATTTTCAGACTTTTTTTGACAAATTATCAACAAAAGTAAAAGCCAAAATCATTTGGACTTTAGACTTGATAGAGGAAACTCATCGGGTGCCTGAAACTTATCTCAAGCATATTGAAGGGACAGATGGAATATTCGAAATTAGAGTTCAGTTTGGAAGTGACATCTATCGAATCTTCTGTTTTTTCGACAAGGGAAAACTAGTCATTTTAGCAAACGGGTTTCAAAAGAAAACACAAAAAACGCCTAAAAACGAAATTGAATTAGCAAAAAAAATAAAAGCAGAATATGAAAAAGAAAAATAACAATTTGACTTCGCTCGAAGACTTTAAAGTGAAAAATTATGGAAAACGTGGGACCAAAAAACGCGAAGAATTAGAAGCCGGATACGAGAATTTCAAAATTGGAGTTTTACTGCTTGAGGCAAGGCTGGAAAAAGGTTTAACACAAGAGCAACTTGCTGCTAAAGCCGGCACAACAAAATCATATATTTCAAAAATTGAAAATAATATAAAAGAAGTTCGCATTTCGACCCTGCAAAAAATTGTGGAGACCGGACTTGGTGGACATCTTGAGTTATCCATCAAATTATAATGGATACTGATTATTATCAAACCTGACCACTTTAATTAGTTTAATCTCGAGTAGAATGTATTTCAGCGTATGGAATTCAGAGCAACCTGATAATTTTTTTACGCTTGAGTTTATTGGAATGTCGAAACCTTACTGCCGATAAATCTTCATCCCAGCGGATGCGAGTATCCTTACTATCACGGATACAAGTATCCTTAATGACACTGAGTTAAATTACAAAACATTTCCTGCTAAACATCTTTTAATGAATCGTTTAATGGGATGCTGAATAATTGCTGTACAATCTGATAACCCAAACGGAAACAAGTTTCCTTAATATCAACTGGCTATCTTCAACAAACTCAATTTCGATTGATTGAATTTGTTTACTGCATATTCCAGGGTAAGATGGAAATCTTTGATATCTGAATTACTTGGCAGTTCAAACATTGCATCGGTAAGTAAGGCTTCACAAATAGAGCGTAAGCCGCGAGCACCGAGTTTGAAATCAATAGCTTTTTCTACAATAAAGTCCAATACGGCATCATCAATAATTAAATTGATATCCTCAATTTCAAACAGTTGTTTGTATTGTTTGATGATGGCATTTTTAGGTTGCACGAGAATCGCTCTCAATACATCAGCATCCAATGGATCAAGATGTGTGAGCACCGGTAAACGACCAATGAGTTCGGGAATTAAACCGAATGCCTTTAAGTCTTGAGGGGCAATGTATTGCAATAAATTTTCTCTGTCCGCAGTTACCGCATCGTTTTGGCGTTTGAAGCCTATGAGCTGAGTATCTGTGCGTCGGGCAATAATTTTTTCGATACCATCGAATGCACCGCCGCAGATAAACAGAATGTTTTGCGTATTCACCTTCACCATTTTTTGTTCCGGATGTTTACGTCCCCCTTGCGGTGGAACCATCACTTCGGTGCCTTCAAGCATTTTTAACAATGCCTGTTGCACACCTTCACCTGATACATCACGGGTAATGGAAGGATTATCGCCTTTGCGCGCAATTTTATCTATTTCGTCGATATATACAATGCCTTTTTCGGCAGCAGCAACGTCGTAGTTACAAACCTGGAGCAAACGCGATAATATACTTTCCACGTCCTCGCCCACATAACCGGCCTCAGTAAACACAGTAGCATCAACAATCGCAAACGGCACATTCAAAAACTTGGCGATAGAGCGCGCAAGTAAGGTTTTTCCTGTTCCGGTTCTACCAACCACCATAATATTCGACTTTTCAATCTCTACATCCTCATTCGTTTTTTGATTAAGGCGTTTATAATGGTTGTAAACCGCAACGGATAAAATCTTTTTGGCTTCTACCTGACCAATCACGTAAGTATCAAGAAATTCTTTGATAGCACGTGGCTTCATGGAATTGGCCAATGCGAATTTGTAACGCTTTACAGGGGCGTGTAATTCCTCTTCCACCAAGGTTTGAGCCTGGCTTACACAGGTTTCACAAATATGTCCTTCCTGACCTGCTATCAGCATCTTCACATCCTCTTTCGGACGCAGACAGAATGAACAATGGGCGGTTTCTTTTTTCTTCATGTAACTTGTTCAATCAAATTTACCCTTTTTTCGGGTCTTTTACCAACACCTCGTCAATCATACCATACTCTTTAGCTTCAGCCGAACGCATCCAATAATCGCGATCGCTGTCTTTTTCTACTTTTTCGAAAGGCTGACCGCTGTGCTTGCTGATAATATTATATAACTCAGTTTTGAGTTTTAATATTTCCTTTAAGGTGATTTCCATATCACTTGCCTGACCTTGAGCACCACCTAGCGGCTGGTGAATCATTACGCGTGAATGAGATAAACCGGCACGTTTTCCCGGAGCACCTGCACATAATAATACGGCTGCCATTGAAGCGGCAATACCGGTGCAAATTGTTGCTACATCTGGGGTAATAAAATGCATGGTATCGTATATAGCCAAACCGGAATACACAACGCCACCCGGACTATTAATATAAATCTGGATATCACGTTTTGCATCTACACTCGATAAAAATAATAGCTGCGCCTGGATTACATTGGCAACATAATCGTCGATGGCAGTGCCCATAAAAATGATACGGTCCATCATTAATCTTGAAAACACGTCGAGTGCCTGCGCATTCAACTGGCGTTCTTCAATAATGTATGGTGTAAAATTGGTTACATGCATACTTTGTGTTTTCATGTAACTATCGAGCGAGTTACTGCTCATGCCCATGTGCTGGATCGCATACTTGCGAAATTCGTTATTCTGCATACACTTCTTCAGTTTTGTTTAGTTGTTGAAAAGCTTCCAGGGTAGTCGGCTGTTCTTCAATAGTGATGTATTCTTTAATGACGTTAAAAAACTTCTTTTGTGCTACGCGATCGTGCATGTTTTCTACAAAAGCCTTGTCTTTTAACTGACTTTGTAAAATGTACTGCACAAAATCTTCACCCATTTGTCCGTAACTGCTGCGCACCGCAAACAACGCTTCCTGAATAATTTCGTCGTTGCTCACATTTAATTCATGCGATTTTTGCACCTCACGGTAAATTAACGATTGTTTCAATTTATTAGTAAAATCAGCAAATTCCGCCTCAAAGTTTTCAGCTGTGCTGTCTTTTTGGTTGGTCTGACTATACCATTTCCTTAAGAAGACATCCGGAAGGGGCACTTCGGTTGTATCGATTAAATATTTAAATAATTCATTCTCAAGCGAAACCTCCGTTAAACTGTCGTGATATTGCTCTATTGCCGCAGCAATTTTTTCACGTAATTCAGTCTCAGTGGCAATAGGGCCAAACTCTTTGCTGATTTCTGTAAAGAACGCGTCGTTGATTTCTGCCGGGAACAAACGGGCAATACGGTCAACCTTAATTTCGAATTTAGGGCTGATGTTTACCACAGTTTCTTCGGTAGCCTCAGTTAAATGGAGAATATTTTTCGCCACTTTTACTTTATCTCCTTTGAAGACGATGAACAGGTCATCAATATTTTTAACATCACCGGGTTTACCACCTAAAAATAAATTCTGATGCTCATCATTCAGCATCTGCAGGTTGAAATAAGTTTCAACATTCACACCACCATCTGTAGCTGAACCATCTTCATTTAATTCTTTTACATGCGCATACACCACATCGTTTTCTTCAACGCTGTCCACATCTTTGCGCTCACCATACTTGCGTACAATACGTTCAAATTCCTGGTCAATTTCTTCCTGTTTTGCCGGAATGCGGAAACGGGTTAACGATTTATTTTTATTGAGATTAATGCTCAGGTCAATGGTAGGCTGAACACCAATTTCATAAACAAATTCATAAGTTTTTGTCTCGTTGTAATCTACGCCAAGGTCGTTTTCAACCGGCAGTGCATCACCTAATAATTCGAGATTGTTTTCTTTTAAATAAGCATTCATTTGCTCATTTACCATTTTGTAAAGCTCATCGAGAATAACCGAATCGCCATACATTTTTTTCACCATACCCATTGGCACGTGACCCGGACGGAAACCCGGAACCTGTGCTTTTTTTGAAAGGTCTTTTAATGCTTTGTCGAAACGACCACGGTAATCTTCGTTAGTAAATGTAAAACGCACCAAATTGTGCTGTAAGCCTAAGTTGTCGATTGAGATATTCACTGTTTGGAAATTATTATTGTAAAGTTATTAGAATGATTTTTCGTTCCCTTTGGTATAAAAAACAGAAAGCCTGAGGACTTCAGACTTTCTGTTGAGGTTATGGTGCGGGTGGAGGGACTCGAACCCCCATGCCTTGCGGCGCCAGATCCTAAGTCTGGTATGTCTACCAATTTCACCACACCCGCTTTTGTTGTTGGATGTCAATATTGATGTAAAATCAAATAAAGAACACGCTTTTTGCCCGCCAACCGGGTCCTTTTTAAAAAGAGATGCAAAGGTAAGAAAAATATGTGGGAAAATGGAGAGTGGTAGGTAAAGTATAATGCAGTTTACCTTGTAGGCCTTGATACCCGTAATTAGGGAAAAGCTTTTGACGGATAAGTGCAGCAGGGATAGTGTATTAAACTATATCTTTACCCTTGTGAGATGGATTATCAGCCTTTGTTTATTATGTGTAATGGTAAATATTTCCTGCAGCGAGGAACTGCCCGGGCAGCAACCATTTCCGATGTATGACCATATTGTGGTAGTGTTTATGGAAAACCACGATTATGCAACTATGGTAGATACTTCCGCAGCAGCTTATATCCACCAGCTCATGAGCGACCCCAATACCGCCAATTTTACCCGCAGTTATGCACTTGGTCACCCTAGTCAGCCGAACTATATCATGTTTTTTTCAGGCGATAATCAAGGGGTTACCACAAACGACAAACCGGTAAGCAGTTTTACAACACCTAATCTGGCCGCTCAATTGGTAGACGAGGGTTTCACGTTTGTCACCTACAGCGAAGGCTTACCATATCCCGGATACGATGGGGAAATTTTTGAACGATATGTCCGCAAACACAACCCAGTTACCAATTGGATGGGACCCAAACGCAATCAGGTGGACTCCGCACTAAATCAGCCCTTTACGGCATTTCCGACCGATTTTAATGAATTGCCAACGGTGAGTTTTGTGATACCCAATCTTGACAACGACATGCACGACGGTTCAATAGCCCAAGGTGATGCCTGGCTGAAAACCTTTTTTGAGCCCTATATCGAATGGGCTAAAACACATAACAGTCTGTTTATACTCACTTTCGACGAAGGCAGTTACGCAGAAGACGGCGACCATATTATTACCACCTTCACCGGTCAACATATTATTGGGGGCGATTATAATGAAATCATAAACCATTATAATGTTTTACGCACCCTGCAAGACATCTACAACCTCCCGCACTCCGGCAACACCAAAACCCATTACCCCATCCTGTCAGTATTCGAGGAAAAGGAACGCTGATGACCTGCCTAGCGGCAGACAGGCGCGGATGACGCTGATTTTCGCGGATTAATTTTTATATCAAATTAAAAAAACAAAGTTTTTTTAATAAAAAATCCGCGAAAATCCGCTAAATCCGTGTCATCCGCGTTCCATCTCGCTTAGTTCGAGCCAGCGCATCGATTTTTCGTCAATTGCGCTCATCGTTTGTGTAAGCTGTGCAGAAATATCAAACAACGCCTCATGCGATAAACCGGCGTCCAATAATTGTTTTTCTAAATCACCTTTTTTTATTTCCAGCTCCGCAATTTCATTTTCCAACATTTCAAACTCCCGTTTTTCTTTAAACGACATTTTGCGTTTTACTTCAACAGGTTTTACTTCAACTATTTTTTTCTCTTCAACAATTTCTTTTTTGTTGAGTTGTTTTTGTTCTTCTTGTTTTTCCGCTTTCATCGCTTCCTGATACACACGCCAGTCAGAATAATTGCCCGGAAAATCTTTAATAACACCTTCACCTTCAAATACAAATAAATGGTCCACCAATCGGTCCATAAAATACCTGTCGTGACTCACAATTAATAAACACCCTTTAAAATCCGCGAGAAATTCTTCCAATATACTCAGCGTTAAAATATCGAGGTCGTTGGTAGGTTCATCGAGAATTAAAAAATTCGGATTTTTAATTAAAATCGTCATTAAATATAAGCGCCGTTTTTCGCCACCGCTTAATTTACTAACGTAAGTATATTGTGTTTCCGGCTCAAACTGGAATCGTGTCAACAGCTGAGAAGCGCTCAGTTTCGAGCCATCAGCAAGCGGAATAAATTCTGCTATGTCTTTCACCACTTCAATCACACGTTTATCCTCTTTCATCAACATACCTTCCTGCGAATAATAACCATAAATAATAGTTTCACCCGTAGTAATTTTTCCGGCAGAAGGTTTTTCCAATTCCATAATTAAATTCAGGAAAGTAGTTTTTCCAACACCATTTTTGCCGACAATTCCAACCTTATCGTACTGCTTAAATAAATAAATAAACTGATCAACAATTTTCAGGTCGCCGAAATTTTTACTCACCTTTACCATTTCCAGAATTTTGCCACCCATACGAGTCATTTTCACGTCGAGCACCAATTGATCTTCCTTCTTTTTTGCGGTAGCTTTTGCGGCGATATCTTCAAACGCATCGAGGCGCGATTTACTTTTTGTAGTTCTTGCTTTCGGCATGCGGCGCACCCATTCCAATTCGCGGCGATACGTATTTTTTACTTTATCCAATTCCGCAGCTTCAACCATATCCCGATGCGCTTTTTTCTCCACGTATAAACTATAATTGCCTTTATACTGAAAAATTTGCCCATCCGCCATTTCAATAATTTCCGTGCACACGCGATCTAAAAAATAGCGGTCGTGGGTAACCAACAGCAAGGTCATATTGCGCAGACTCAAATATTCCTCCAGCCACTCCACCATACCGATGTCCAGATGGTTGGTCGGCTCATCCATAATCACAAAATCCGGTTCCTCTATCAATAATTTGGAAAGTGCAATCCTTTTTTTCTGACCACCACTCAAGGTGCTCACCTTTTGTTCCAGGTCCGTAATTTTCAGTTGAAACAAAATTTGTTTGATGCGCAATTCATAATCCCAGGCATTCAGCACCGCCATTTGCTCATGCGCCCGTTCCAGTGCGGCTGCGGTGATGTCGTTATAATCATGTTCCTGATCCAGCAACGCCTGTTCATACGCTTTAATGGCCTTAATCGCCGGCGCATCGCTGCTCAGCACGTTATCAATAATGCTGAGGTTCTCATTCAGCGCGGGTTCTTGTTCCAAATACCCGGTTGTGATACTCTTATGCACTTGCACCTTGCCGCTATCAGCAATATCCTTCCCCATAATAATCCGCAATAGTGTCGACTTCCCCGCACCATTCCTGGCTACCAGCGCCACTTTCTGACCACGATTAATACTAAACGAGATGCCATTAAACAGCACCTTCGTATCATAAATCTTCGATAACCCCTCAACAGTAAGATAATTCACGGCCGCAAAGGTAAGGCTTTGGGGTGGGAAAAGGTGGGTGGAGGAGAAAATGGGGGTGGGGCTTGGTTGATGGATTGAATTGGAGAGAAAAATTATCATGTGCTTTTAATTATAAAAAGTTGGTGGCACAGTCCTAAAGTGAACAAGTTTTGGTTTGAGGTCATATTAAAAAAGGTCAAAATGAAGTGTTAAGTGATGGAATGAAATGATGTGGTAAAATGAACTTGTTCTACTTTAGGGGAGCATCGACTTCCCACTTCGTATCTACATTCGGCACCGGCTCTTCGCTGCAACTCCTCGCTCGCTGAAAAAGCTCGCTGTGGGGTTTTCGCTGCGATCCGGGCTATTATTGAGTTTACAGCCCTGAAGTGAACAATTTTTGTGTGCTGGGTTTTGGATGTTGTAAAGAAATTATTATTGGAATCAATTGGGAAATTTTAGAATATCTTAATTGTTCTACTTCAGGGTTCGCTGCAACCCCTTTTCCGAGGCGGACAAAGGGG
>DAORKJ010000116.1:2956-10913 GCA_035439505.1 Chitinophagales bacterium | reverse complement strand
ATCCAATTAAGCTCCCTATCTTTGCACAAAAATTTCCTATTTATATGTCTAATGCTATTTTTCGTGTTCCAAAGGCGGTGAACGAACCGGTTAAGGCTTATGCTCCCGGGAGTTCGGAACGTATGATGTTGAAGGCTGCAATTGCTGAATTAAAAGCGATGCAGGTGGATATTCCGATGTTTATTGATGGTAAAGAGGTGCGGACGGGTAAAACTGTGGCCATTCACCCTCCACATGAGTTGAGTCATACCCTCGGTCATTATCATCAGGGTGATGCGGGTCACGTGAAAATGGCGATTGACGCGGCTTTGAAGGCGAAGGCGCAATGGGAAAATACTTCGTGGGAGGAGCGTGCTGCTATATTTTTAAAGGCTGCGGACCTGCTCACCGGACCTTACCGATATAAAATGAATGCGGCTACCATGTTGGGCCAAAGCAAAAATCCGTTTCAGGCGGAAATCGACTCTGCCTGCGAACTGATTGACTTCTGGCGTTTTAATGTGGAGTTTATGACGCAAGTGTATACCGACCAGCCGGAAAGTTTGCCGGGCATGTGGAACCGTATGGAACATCGCGCACTGGAAGGATTTGTTTTTGCTTTGTCGCCATTCAATTTCACCTCCATAGGCGGAAACCTGCCTACGGCGCCGGCTATGATGGGGAATACCGTTGTTTGGAAGACTTCAAATACACAAATTTATTCTGCCTGGGTGATTATGGAAATTTTACGCGAAGCGGGACTTCCTGATGGTGTAATTAATCTGGTGCATGTAAGCGGTAGTGAAGCGGGTAAAGTGATATTTAGTCACCCCGATTTTGCCGGTATCCATTTTACGGGTTCTACCGAGGTGTTCCGCACCATCTGGAAAACCATTGGCGATAATATTGCTACCTACCGCTCATACCCGCGCATTGTGGGTGAAACGGGTGGAAAGGATTTTGTAATTGCGCATAAATCGTCGAATGCAAAAGCAGTGGCGACAGCGCTGAGCCGCGGTGCGTTTGAGTTTCAGGGACAAAAATGTTCGGCTGCCTCACGTGCCTATGTGCCTAGCAATTTGTGGCCGGATGTGAAAAAATATTTGCAAGAAGACCTCGCGAGCATGAAAATGGGAACGGTGGAAGATTTCGGCAATTTTATTAACGCGGTAATCGATGAAAAAGCATTTGATTCGATTTCGGGATATATCGCGAAAGCGAAGGAAGATGGTCAGGAAATTATTGCAGGTGGTAATTTCGATAAATCGAAAGGGTATTTTATTGAACCTACGGTGATTGTCGCTAAGGACCCGAAATATCGCACCATGTGTGAAGAAATTTTCGGACCTGTGCTTACCATTCATGTTTACGATGCTGAAAAATGGGATGAAACACTGGAAATTGTCAATACGACATCACCATACGCGTTAACGGGAGCGATATTTTCGCAGGATCGTTACGAAATTGTGAAGGCAACCCGCGTTTTGCGTCATGCTGCGGGTAATTTTTACATCAACGATAAACCGACCGGAGCAGTGGTAGGACAGCAGCCATTTGGTGGCGCCAGGGCTTCAGGAACCAACGATAAAGCGGGTAGTATCCTGAATTTATTACGCTGGGTTTCAGCAAGAACGATTAAGGAAACATTTAATCCACCAACAGATTATCGTTATCCATTTTTAAATGCCGAATAAATTTCTATTTTTGAAGATGATTAAATCTATTCAGTTGAGATATGTGATCATAGCATTTTTTGTCGCTTTTGTGACAAGGTTTGCAAGCGCGCAGGCTTACGATGCAGCGCCGGATGTTTACTCAGTAAATGAGGATTTTGAAGACGCTATTTTTGACGTAATGTCGAACGACTTAAATACGACCGGTGAAACGAATGTTTATCTCACCATTCTTACTCCTCCGGCAAACGGAACTGTGGTAGTGGATGAAATAAATGATTTGTTGATTTATACACCAAATCCTGACTTCGCCGGCACCGATAATTTTGTTTACAATGGTTGCGCCGATACCGACCCGGATATTTGTGGTTCGGCAACGGTGATTGTTACGGTAAATCAAATTCCGGATAAACCAATTGCTAACGACGATTTATACAACACTTACATTAATACCCCATTTAATGCGGAACATTTATTAAATGATATTGATATTGATGATGAGGGTTTAGAATATTTTATCATTGACGATGCGGATAATTGTGCAACCACTGCAATTGGTGATGAAATTTTATACGTGGAACCTATTGGTGATTTTTTAGGAACTGATGAAGTAACTTATGCCGTTTGTAAAATTGGTTCTTTAGTGTATTGCGATACTGCAACAATTACTATCAATGTTTTATCTACCAACTTTAATGCACCTGCTGCGGTTAACGATACGGTTGAAATTTATTTAGATTTTTCAGGCGTAATTAAACCTTTACTTAACGATTTTGATGGCGATGGTGATAATTTAACGATAACAGAAATTATAACCGATGGTATTACCGGTATTGCATCTTTTAATAGTGATTCAGTTAATTACGGCGCACTCGAATTAGGTGAAGATGTGTTTAGTTATGTTGTGTGCGACGATAATTTACCTTCACTGTGTGATACAGCACAAATTGTTGTGAATGTTGTAACTCCTCCAGTTGGTGAATTAGTGGTGCATGTGCCAAATTCGTTTTCTCCAAATGGTGATGGCATTAACGATTTATTGGAAGTAGAAGGTTTACCTGAATTAACACGATTTAATTTAAAAATATATGATCGTTGGAGCAGTCTGGTTTACGAAAATGTTGACCAGAGCAAAACCTGGGATGGCAAGTCGAATGTTGAATTTGTTTCCAGTTCGGGTGATGTTCCTGAAGGTACTTATTATTATGTTTTAAGAATTAATGGATTTCCTGACCCAATGGCAGGATTTATAGTTGTTAAACGATGAAGAAATTAACTACCACACTATTACTTGTTGCCGGCGGGTTGTTGTCGAATGTGTACGGACAATTGCAACCTTTGTACGACCAATACCATTTTAATCAATTGGTATTTAATCCCGGATATGCAGGAAGCAAAGGCATGTTGGAAACCAATTTTTTCCTGCATCGCCATGCCGTAAATTTTGAAGGTGCTCCGGGTTCTGAATCATTTACCGTGCATACACCTTTGGCAAATGATAAAATTGGTATTGGAGTGAAATTTTTTCACGATAAACTGGGTGTAACCAATACGAATTTTTTAGGTATTGATTATGCTTATCGTATGCATATTAATTCGAATTTAACGGCTTCAATTGGTATTGAAGCATCTATTGCTAATTACACAGTTAATTATAGCGATTTAGATGCGTATCAGGATGGTGACCCTACATTCACCGGTGCCAGTGATACGTATTGGTCACCAAATGCCGGTGTGGGTTTATATCTGCATAGTGATAGTTATTATTTAGGTGTTTCAACAGTGAATTTATTAGGTGCTTCAGACGATGATACACAAACGGAAAGTGAACCTTATGATGATCATTTTGATCAGGTAAGAACTATATATGCCACTTTAGGAACGCTGATAACCGTTAATGAAAATTTTGCACTTAAACCGGATGCTATGGTTAAAATGGCGGAAAGTTTGCCTTCACAATTAGATGTAAATATGAATTTCATATTTAACAATATGTTTTTAGTTGGAGGAGGATATCGCACCAATGGAAGTTTTGGCAGTTATTCGGTTGCAGCACAATATTTATTTTCAACCGATAATAATATCACCGCACATGAAGCAGGTTTTGGTTACTCCTATAGCGCTGCTTTAACCGATGATGCTGTATTTTTAAGTCCTTCTCACGAAGTATTTTTAGTATACAGATTTAATAAGCATAATAACAAAATTAAAAACCCAAGATTTTTCTGAAACCCGATATGATGAATCGTTGTAAAATCTGGATGTTGATTTTTGGCTTACTGACCGTTCAGGCAGTTCAAGCCCAGGATGATTTTATTCAGCGCGCAGACAAGTTATATAAAAATCAAATTTATGACCAGGCAGCAGATATGTATCTTACTTATTTGCAGCAAACCTACAACTATGAAATAAACCTCAAGTTGGCGGAATGTTATCGTTTGATGCATAGTACTGTTGATGCGGAATATTGGTATGGTGTAATTGTCACCCAAAATGCGGCCGACCCGGATATTTTACGTCGTTATGCCGATTTATTAAAAACGAATGGTAAATATCGCTCAGCGAAAGAATATTATTTGAAATATGCCGCTTATGAAGAGGATGGTTATTATTATGCTGCCAGTTGCGACTGGGCAATAACCAACAGATCAAAAGCGCCTGCTTATTTTATTGATACACTTGGATTTAATACAACAGATTCTGAATTAACACCAACATTTTACAAACGGGGATTAATTTATGCGCGCAGCACGGGCAATAAAATTAATCCAACCACAGGTGTTTCTTTTTACGATTTATATTATACAGAATTACGTAACGATTCACTTTGGATTATTTCGCCAATGCAGAATGTGAATTCCGAAGTACATGAGGCAGCTCCTTATTATGATGGCAATGACCAAAAACTCTATTTCACCAGAAATAATCACTACCGCGGAAGAACAATTAAATCCAGCGATGGTGAAGTAAAATTGGAATTATATTTCTCGACCTCAGTGGATAATAAATTCACGGGACCACGACCATTGTCTGTAAATTCAAAAACATATTCTGTTGGTCAGCCGACAGTTTCTCCTGATGGTAAAGTACTCATATTTGCATCGGATAAGCCGGGTGGATATGGTGGAACCGATTTATATTTCTGCACCAAAAAAGGCAACGACTGGTCGAATGCAAAAAACATGGGACCTGCAATTAATAGCAAAGGAGATGAATTATATCCTTCTATGAGTCCTGAAGGCACTTTATATTTTGCCAGCAATTATCATCCGGGATTTGGAGGCTTTGACATTTTTAAATCGGTGCGTGTTAATCAATATTGGAGCAACCCTGAAAATTTGGGAATGCCGGTAAATTCATCACAAGATGATTATGCATTAATTATGCGCAATGGTGTTGGTTATTTTACTTCTAACCGCGCAGGTGGTCAGGGTAGCGACGATATTTATCAGGTTACTCAAATGGCAACATTGAGTAAAATATATGTGTACGATACCGATATTAAACCGATATATAAAGCCAAAGTAACCTTTATTGAAAGTCCGAACATGCAGGTAATTTGCGAAACTGATGCTTCGGGATTAGGTGATATCAGCACGCTTTCCGGTAATACCATGGCAATTAAAATTTCGAAAGAAGGTTTCCTCGATAAAATTGTTTACGACCTCAGTAGCCTTAGATCAAGCAATGGAATTATTCCGGTTGAATTGCAGCCTTTGCTGGGTACCAACGAATAATGGCTTCAGGATGTAAATTGATTACACATATTAATAATCATTTTACATGTTTAATTATTACACGGTAGTAATACCAATTAATTTTGTTTGTTATGGCTAACAATAATCAACCTACCATTTTAGTAACCAACGACGATGGTATACTTGCACCGGGCATTCACGCGTTGGTTAATGCAGTAAAAGATTTGGGCAAAGTGGTGGTGGTTGCTCCCAATAAACCACAAAGCGGAATGGGTCATGCCATCACATTAAATGAACCTTTGCGCTTAAAAAAATCGAATGTATTTGGTGATATTGAAGCCTACGAATGTTCAGGCACTCCTGTTGATTGTGTGAAGCTGGCGAAAGATAAAATTTTACACAAAAAACCGGAATTATGTGTTTCGGGAATTAATCACGGTAGTAATTCTTCTATCAATATTATTTATTCAGGTACCATGAGTGCGGCTATGGAAGCGGGTATTGAAGGTATTCCGGCTGTCGGATTTTCGTTGCTCAACTACGCTCATGATGCCGATTTTACAGGCGCACAACATTTTGCAAAAATTATTGCGCAACAAATTTTAACTGCAGGATTACCGCAAGGCACTTTGTTAAATGTAAATATTCCCGATTTACCGGTGGACCGATTAAATGGTATCAAAATTTGCAGACAGGCTGTCGCGAAATGGGAAGAAGAATACACCGAAAGAAACGACCCTGCAGGGCGACCTTATTACTGGCTTACCGGTAAATTTGTCAACTACGATAAAGGTGAAGACACCGATGAATGGGCGTTGAGTAATGGATATGTTTCTGTTGTTCCGGTGCAGTACGATTTAACTGCGCATCACGCCATTGCATACTTTAATAAAAATTGGAACGTTAATGCTATTTCGAATGTGCATCACGAGGTGCATATTGATACATCAAAATCATTTAACGACCTGGGATAATTTTACACTATGAGTAAACTTCAAGAAGATAATGTTTTTGTAGGCATGCTGGTATCCGTATTTTTTACCGTTACCATGTTTTATGTGTTTTATCAGATTAATGAAAGTTTAAGCGGAGAGGTATATGTAAACGGCAAATTATTTTATGGCGTGCAGGAACGATTTATTGCTACACTGGCAGTATTTTTTAATATTATTCCGTTTGTCATTTATATGCGCACACGAAAAGATAATTGTTTGCGCGGCGTTGGTATTGTTACCGTTTTAATGGCCATATTTATGATGGTTTATTATTATATTCTGCATAATAATTATTTAATTAATTAACCGCTGTTGTGAAATATTACATCATAGCAGGAGAGGCTTCAGGCGATTTACATGGTGCAAATCTTGTAGAGGCTATTAAGGCGCAAGATGCTGAAGCACAATTTCGAGGATTTGGTGGCGATAAAATGAAAGCGGAAGGGGTGACTTTATTCCGTCACTACAAAGAAACTGCCTATATGGGATTTGTGGAGGTGATGAAACATCTTCGTAAAATTTTAAAAAATATCGACCAGTGTAAAAAGGATATTGTTGACTACCAACCTGATGCTGTAATATTGGTAGATTACCCCGGATTTAATTTGCGCATAGCACCATTTGCCAAACAAAACGGATTTAAAGTATTTTATTATATCTCCCCACAATTATGGGCATGGAAAAGCAGCAGGGTTGAAATTATCAAAAAATTTGTCGACCACATGTTTGTGATTTTACCATTTGAAAAAGCATGGTATCAACAACACGATTATCAGGTTACTTATGTGGGACATCCTTTGTTGGATGAAATTAGCAATAAAGTAAAAAACTCGCTTTTTTATAAAGTAAATAATTTATCTGCAGAACCTATTATTGGTGTATTACCCGGAAGCAGAAAGCAGGAGATAGCGGTAAAATTGCCTGTTATGTTATCGATGGCAAAATATTATCCTAAATTCCAATTTGTGGTAGCCTGTGCACCGGGAATAGAAAAAAGCTATTACGAACAATTTGTCCGCGAGCAAAATGTATTTTATTTATTTAATCAAACTTACGATATCTTACAAAACAGCGAAGCCGCCATTGTGACCAGCGGAACAGCTACTTTGGAAACGGCATTATTTAATGTACCGCAAATTGTATGTTATAAAGGCAGTTTGATATCGTATTTAATCGCGCGACAATTAATTAAAGTAAAATATATTTCATTGGTAAATTTAATTGCCAATAAAGAAGTGGTTCCTGAATTAATACAATTAAAATTCAACGAAAAAAATCTGAAAGCGCATTTTGAACGTTTAGTTTACAATGACGAATACCGAACCACCATGCGCGATAATTATCAGCAACTCCGCGATTTATTAGGCGGTGAAGGCGCTTCAGAATTAGTAGCTGCATCCATCATACAACAACTGCAAGTATCAAACCCATAAAAAAATCCACCTAACGTAGTTAAGTGGATCAAAAAATAATCCGCGTAAATCAGCGTCATCCGCGTCATCAGCGTTCCCTCATCTAAAAAAAATCCACCTAACGTAGTTAAGTGGATCAAAAAAAAATCCGCGTAAATCCGCGCTATCAGCGTCATCCGCGTTCCCTCATCTAAAAAAAA
>DAORKJ010000116.1:1618-2856 GCA_035439505.1 Chitinophagales bacterium | reverse complement strand
GTCATCCGCGTTCCCTCATCTAAAAAAAAATCCACCTAACGTAGTTAAGTGGATCAAAAAAAAATCCGCGTAAATCCGCGCAATCAGCGTCATCCGCGTTCCCTTGTATTTCTGTGTGGAGATAGTGAGACTCGAACTCACGACCTCTTGCATGCCATGCAAGCGCTCTAGCCAACTGAGCTATACCCCCTTTAGGAGCGCCAAAGATAATATTTTTCATCATCTTTGTCACCTCATGTCACCTATTCCGATAAATACATTCAATTATAAAGGAATTGATGTGTCCATGTTGCGTTTAGACGAGGCGCACAACAACTTACAGGGCAATAAATTTTACAAACTCAAATATAATCTTGAAGCTGCACAATTATCGGGTTATAGCAGTCTATTAACCTTTGCCGGCGCATTTTCCAATCATTTGCATGCAGTAGCAACAGCAGGAAAATTGTTGGGATTTAATACAATAGGCATCATAAGGGGAGAAGATGATATCCATAATCCTACACTGCAATATGTACGTGAAAATGGCATGCAACTCAAATTTATTTCCCGTGAACAATATCGCCAATTTCGCGATGAACAACATTTATTAGATGCATTAACACAAGAATTTGGCAAATATTATTTTTTACCTGAAGGAGGCACTAATCAATTAGCTGTAAAAGGTTGTGCAGAAATTTTAGCAGATATACATCAAGATTATACGCATATATTTTGTAGCGTAGGAACCGGCGGCACATTAGCAGGATTAATTTCAACCCCTCGCATTACCGGAAAAATAATTGGCATAGCTGCATTAAAATCCGTTGAAGCAATCAAAAAAAATATCGCGGAATTAATTGACCCCAATGCAACAACATCATGGGAAATTTGTGACGAATATCATTTTGGCGGATTTGCAAAATATCACCCTGAATTAATACAATTTATTAACCATTTTCAATCACAATACCATATCCAACTCGACCCCATATACACTTGCAAAATGATGTTTGCTATTTTTGATAAAATTGAAAAAGGAAAAATTTCATCCTCCCACAAAATTTTATGCATCCACACCGGCGGCCTCCAAGGCTGGTCCGGCTGGCACCACCGCTTCCCCCAAAAATAAATTTACTCCCCGCCACTTCCCGTCTTCCCGCCTTCCCGGCAACAAACACACCACATCATACAACACACACCACCCCACAACATACAACACACACACCACACCACACCACACCACACCACACCACACC
>DAORKJ010000116.1:0-1518 GCA_035439505.1 Chitinophagales bacterium | reverse complement strand
ACCAATTTTTCACTAATTTTACCCCATAATCAACAACTATGGACTTCATCAATAATTATATCCAAACCAATAAAGAGCAATTACTAAACGAGCTGCTCGAAATTTTACGTATCCCAAGCGTAAGTGCCGACCCAAAATACAAAGCAGATGTAGCTCGCATGGCAGAAGCCGTTGCCGAAAGTTTGCGCAAAGCAGGAGCCGACAATGTTAAAGTAAATACCACTGCAGGTCACCCAATAGTTACTGCCGAAAAAATTATTGACCCCGCAAAACCAACAGTATTATGTTACGGCCATTACGATGTGCAACCCGCCGACCCAATCGATTTATGGGATTCACCACCATTTGAACCGGTAATTAAAGACGGTAATATTTATGCACGCGGCGCATGCGATGATAAAGGTCAGGTGTTTATGCACGTAAAAGCATTCGAAGCCATGATGAAAAATAATGCATTACCATGTAATGTGAAATTTATTATCGAAGGCGAAGAAGAAGTTGGTTCACCAAATCTCGCAACATTTATTACCAATAATACCGAATTATTAAGTTGCGATGTAATTCTGATTTCCGATACTTCTATTATTGCAAATGATGTGCCTTCGGTGACTGTCGGCTTGCGCGGATTAACCTATATGGAAGTGGAAGTAGTTGGACCAAACCGCGATTTACATTCCGGTGTTTATGGCGGAAGTGTTGCCAATCCGATTAATACATTATGTGATATGATATCTTCATTAATAGATAAAGATGGTCATATTACCATTGAAGGATTTTATGATGATGTGGAATTGGTGAGTGATGCCGAACGTGTTGAAATGGGAAAAACACCTTTCGATTTAATTGAATACAAAACAGATTTAGGTGTAAATGAAGTGAAGGGAGAAAAAGGATATACATCACTCGAACGCGTTTCTATTCGCCCGACACTTGATGTAAATGGTATTTGGGGCGGGTATACCGGCGAGGGCAGCAAAACAGTGTTGCCGTCAAAAGCGTATGCAAAAATTTCCATGCGTTTGGTGCCCAATCAGCAGTCGCAAAAAATTGCTGAGCTATTCGATAAACATTTTAATAAAATTGCACCACCTTACGTGAAAGTAAAAGTTACCCATCACCATGGTGGCGAACCGGTTGTAGTGCCTTTAGATTATCCGCCAATGCAGGCTGCAATTAAAGCAATGGAAAAAACATTCGGCAAAAAACCAATTCCAACGCGCGAAGGTGGAAGTATTCCGATTGTTGCATTGTTTGAACGTGTGCTCGGCGCAAAAAGTATTTTAATGGGCTTCGGATTAAACAGCGATAATATCCATTCACCAAACGAAAAATACGGCTTGTTTAATTATTACAAAGGCATCGAAACATTGCCATGGTTTTTTAAATATTATGCAGAAATGTAATCGCATATAACCGCAAAGGAAGCTGATTTTTTTTGGAGCATTAACATCCCATTTCAAATCAGCTTCCCAACCGGCTATCCATTCCGGCAGGGGCTTTATCCTCGGCTCGTAATCC
>DAORKJ010000115.1:1537-11001 GCA_035439505.1 Chitinophagales bacterium | reverse complement strand
TGGTTTTTAATTTACGGGCAGCTACTTATTTTTCGCAAGTAATTGTAAGTAAGAACATTATCCCTTGCTTGCCTTTTTAAACACACACAAAACACACACACCTT
This sequence comes from Chitinophagales bacterium, assembly GCA_035439505.1. Classification (GTDB taxonomy): domain Bacteria; phylum Bacteroidota; class Bacteroidia; order Chitinophagales; family BACL12; genus UBA7236. The sequence continues at coordinate 10,897 of DAORKJ010000115.1, read as the reverse complement.
TATGAAAAAATTATTTTTACCCCTGTTGCTATTGGCAACAACGAACCTATTTGCACAAGCCCCTGCTATTACCTGGCAAAACACGATCGGCGGATCAGATTATGATGATATCCGCTCCGTAAAACAAACATCAGATGGCGGTTATATTATGGGCGGTGATTCCGAATCCGGTATCTCCGGCGATAAAAGTGAAGCTAATCAAGGTCTTTATGATTATTGGATAGTAAAATTAGATAGCCTCGGCGCTATTATGTGGGAAAATACCATTGGCGGTAGCGAAAATGATTATTGTAATGTAGTTATTGAAACTGCAGACGGAGGTTTCCTTGCTGCAGGCACATCTGAATCTGATATTTCTGGCGATAAAACTGAAAATAACATGACCACATCGCGCGACATTTGGTTAGTAAAGCTGGATGCATCCGGTAATATTGCCTGGCAAAATACTATCCAGGCTGCATCATCCGATGAAGTAGGAGATGTTATTGAAAATGCTGATGGAAGCATCACAATTGCCGGAACTTCCTGGTCAGCAATTTCAGGCGACAAAACAGCTCCCGGTTACGGCATGCAGGACTATTGGGTAATTAAAATCGATGCGCTGGGGAATATTCTTTGGGATATGACTTATGGTGGTACAAAAAATGATTTCTGTAAATCGATAGATGCTACACTTGATGGCGGTTATATCATTGGTGGTTATTCATTTTCTCCCATGGGTGGAAATAAAACAGAAAATGTTGTAGGCGGTGGTAGCAGCTATGCAGATTATTGGGTTTTAAAAATCGACAATGAAGGTAATATCATTTGGCAAAACACAATTGGCGGCAATAGAGATGATTACTTCACATCTGTTGAAGCAACTGCCGATGGTGGATATATTATTGGAGGAGAAAGCAACTCAGCAGCAAATGGCGACAAAGCTGAAATTGCCTATGGTGCCAATTTATTTGATTTTTGGGTAGTAAAATTAACCTCAACAGGAGCAATCAGCTGGCAAAATGATATCGGCGGTCTGGATGATGATTATATGAACGGTGTTATTCAATCTGCAGACGGTAACTACCTTGTTTCAGGGTATACGTATAACGGAATATCTTTCGACAAAACGTTACCATCTGAAGGTCAGGATGATATTTGGTTGGTTAAACTTGACAATACAGGTAGTATTATTTGGCAGGATGACATAGGTGGAAGTTCAGGTGAAGAATTTGGTGGTGTTATCCAAACCAACGATGGCGGTTATGCTGTATTCTGCAGTTCATGGTCCGGCATTTCCGGCGACAAAACCGAAGCAAATGTTTGGGCTTCCGATTATTGGATTGTTAAACTGGAAGCAGATTGTGTTGCTTCAACCGAAATATGTAATAACATTGATGACAATTGTAATGGAATTATAGATGATGGTGCTTCCGGTTCAATAACCATATCTGCTGCCGGCCCTACTTCAGTTTGTCAGGGCACCAGCGTGCCTTTAAGCGCAGTTTACACCGGAACTTCATTGCAATGGTTTAAAAACGACGTGGCAATTCCCGGCGCAACCAATTTTTATTATAGTCCGACCACACCGGGTGCTTATACCTGTCAGGTAACCGACGATTGCGGTTCTACCATGTCAAATGAAATTGTATGTACTTTTTATAAAAACCCTAAAGCATCCATAACCGCTGCCGGTCCTACAACATTTTGTCCCGGTGGAAGTGTTACCCTCAACGTTAACCCGGTAGCAGGATGTACTTACCAATGGTTGAAAAATGCTTATCCAATAGCCGGCGCAACAGGAACCAGTTATGTGGCAACTACAAATGGTAATTATAAGTGTATGGTAATCAAAGCAGCGACTGGTTGTAGCAGAAATTCCAATGTAATAGTGGTTTCTACTAATTGTAAACTGGAAAATGAGGCCGAAACTATTAGTTTGTCGGCATATCCAAATCCTGCATCAAATTTTGTGGCTATCAAGATTAATCAGGTAAATGAACCAGGAGCGACTTTGCAGATAACCAATACAGTAGGGCAAATCATGTATTCAACAATTATAGCTGCTAATCAGACAGCAATTGAAATGACAGTAGATGTTAGCCAATTCCCTGCCGGCATCTACAATCTCCAACTTATTGGAGAAACACAGGTTGCCGGGCAACAGATATTAGTGCAATAACACGACAGCTTAAATATTCCAAAAACACATTGAAGTAACGGCGAAGCGAGATATGCTTCGCCGTTTTTTATATATGACGTTGTAATTGGAAGGTTATGAACCGTTTACATACCATTTTATCCCGGTGAGTCGTTATTGGTATGTATCTTTAATCTCAAAATCACACCAATGACTATCCAGCAAAATTTTATCAAACTTACACTGACTGCGTTTGTTGCTTTTGCAGCAATCACAGCATTTTCCCAACCTTTATCAAGCCCGGTTAGGGATATTACTTACACCTTAAATAACCAATATGATGGCACCAATGCGAGTGCTGTGGTTTGGGTCCCTAAAAGCCAGATGTATGTGACTGTTGTAGCAGGAAACGCACAATTCCCACTCGAAGGCTTTTCATCTTCAGGGACTAACATTTTTAGTGAGGCTGCCGGAGTTGATGCCAGAGGGATGTGGTATAACACCAAATCAGGTGAATTAGAAATCAACGCTGCAGGTGAAATGGGTTGGTATACTTTTTCAATAGCAAACTCAAATCGCCCTACAGCGCGATTAAACGTGTTCTCAGGTCAATATCAACCAGATTTTCAGTCCATAGGGGTTTATGATGAAGCCAAAAAGCAGGTTTGTTTTCTCAATGCTGATGCGAACGGAATAGTGTGTTATTCCCGCAAAAAGCCTTCAAAAACCAAGTCTTTCAGTCTAAATTTTACGAGCACCTCATCTGTTAACCTTAATCCTTATGCTTTTGGTTATACTGGTCAAGCCGGGTTTGAATTTGTATGTATGGACTATGTTAATCGCAATATGGTGTTTTTCGACCGCAGTGGCAACCAAACAGCCTCTGTTGCTATTCCACAGGAAGCACCTGCTAACGATTGGTTTGCATTTTCATACGCAAATGGTAGAGCATTTTTCTACGATAAGGAAAACAGAATCTGGACAGGATACAAAGTATTCTAATTAGCTGATACTAATCGAAGGTATAAATTACACCTCCATCTTACCGTAAAAGGGTAGGATGGAGGTGTAAACTTTTTGGCCATACACGTAAGTTATGTTGTTGCTTGAATTACCATTTTTAGACGAGCTAAATGGAACCAAATCCCAGTTAATTGTCCAATGGTTGGGGTAAGCTGAATGATGCTCATTTCAAATAAAAATTTATTTAGGCCTCCAAACAATACTTTACAAAGCGACAGATTTGTAAACGACATTTTATATTTTATAGTAAATTATATAAACTTTGTAAATAATTGTTAATCAGTTATTTATGATAGTAAATAATTCTATTAAAAAATCAACAAAAACAGCATGTCAAATTAATTGACACACAAAAAAGCCCGTTTTTGATATGTTCCACGGCATCTGCCAAAGTGACAAAACACGGTTTTGGACTTACGGCAACAAAAAACGGCATACCCGAAAAGTATGCCGTTGGTCTTGGTTGGCTGATAGTCAAATTAATTTGCCTGGTATGTTCCTGCAAGCAAGGTTGCCTGCGATGCTGCCAGTCTGGCCACCGGCACTCTCGGTCCTGAGCAGGATACATAATTCAGCCCTAAATAGTTACAGAAGGCAATTGAGTCCGGCTGACCGCCATGCTCACCACAAATGCCAATTTTTAATCCGGGATGGGTTTTTCTGCCCGAGTTGACAGCAAATTCCATAAGTCTACCCACACCAGCAACATCCAACACCTCAAACGGATTGTCTTTCAAAATGCCGTTTTGGGTGTAAAATGGTAAAAATTTGTTCTCTGCATCTTCTCTGGAAAATGAAAATGTAGCTTGTGTAAGGTCGTTGGTTCCAAATGAAAAGAACTCAACAGCTTTGGCAATATTACCGGCTTCCATACAGGCACGGACTACTTCTATCATTGTTCCAAATTTAAATGATAGATTTATATTATATTCATTATCAATGCTTAGTTTAATGTTATCTACAAATGTTTTTACATGCTCAAGTTCCTTTTCGTTGCAAACCTGAGGCACCATAATTTCAGGCCGAACGTCGATTCCCACTTTCTGGCATTCGCCTGCAGCTTCCAAAATTGCCCTGATTTGCATTTTATAAATTTCAGGATAGGTAAGTCCTAACCGAACACCTCGGTGACCAAGCATTGGATTTACTTCATACAATTCATGCACTTTTTTGAGCATCTGCTCTTTTTTCACAATTGCCTGGTCTATCAATTCCAATCCTTTATCGGTAAACGGATAAGCCGAAGTTTTAGCGAGTTCAGGGTCGGCATTGAGCAATCGCAAACTATTAAACAGATTACTTACCCCACCTGCGGTTTCTTTGAGGTGATGCAGGTTGATGATTTCATCTTTTAATACTTCCTCAGTCGGTAAAAACTCATGTATTGGAGGATCTAACAACCTGATTGTCACAGGACGCGGAGCCATCGTGATCAGAATTTCCTTAAAATCCTGTTTCTGGATGGCCAGGAGACGAGATAAGGCCTTTTCGCGTTCATCTGTATTTTCAGCCAAAATCATTTCTACAACAATCGGTAAGCGATCTACACCATTAAACATACGTTCAGTCCTGCAAAGTCCAATTCCCATTGCACCATATTGTAATGCCTTTTTCGCGGCGTCAGGTGTATCGGCATTGGCAAATACCTTCATCTGGGCAGTTTCATCAGCCCAGCTTAAAAGTAACTTTAATTCATCCGAAAACGTAGGTTCAACAGTGGGAATAATGCCTTGATACACAAAGCCGGTTCCTCCATCAATGGTAATATAATCGCCTTCGTGTAATACCTTTTCGCCTATCGTAGCCTGCCTCAATTTTACATCTACCTGAATACCTTCAGCTCCCGCCACACATGGTTTGCCCATGCCTCTGGCAACAACGGCAGCATGCGAAGTTTTACCACCTCTGCTGGTTAAAATGCCCTGAGCAGCAAAAAATCCATGAATATCCTCTGGTTTAGTTTCTTCTCTCACCAAAATCACTTTTTCTCCGGCATGGCCTAATAATTCAGCCCTGTCGGCATCAAATACTACATGACCGGAAGCAGCACCAGGCGAAGCAGGTAATCCCTGTGCCAACGGAGCTTGTTTATGTAAACTGTCCAATCGTGGATGCAACAGTTGCTCCAGCATTTCAGGTTTAATACGCAACAGCGCTTCCTCGCGGGTAATCAAACCTTCTTTGGCCATTTCTATCGAGGTGCGCACCATGGCAGTAGTGTTCATTTTACCATTGCGGGTTTGCAGACAGTATAAAATGCCCTTTTCAATAGTGTATTCAAAATCCTGTACTTCCCTGTAATGATTTTCTAATTTATGTCGCAGTGTTTCTAATTGCTTATACAATTCAGGCATTTCATTTTCCAGCAAGGCAACTGCTTTTGGTGTTCTTATGCCGGCCACTACATCTTCGCCCTGTGCATTTACCAGATATTCGCCAAACATTACATTCTCGCCGGTTCCCGGGTCACGGGTAAACCCAACACCTGTAGCACAATCGTTACCCATATTGCCGAACACCATAGTAACTATGTTTACAGCCGTGCCATTCGCCATTTGTGGCGTAATTTTAAACTCTCTTCGGTAATCAATAGCTCGACGGCCCATCCAGGAATTAAAAACCGCTTTAATGGCAATTTCCAGTTGGTCATATACATTTGATGGGAATGGATTTCCGGTATGTTCCTTCACCACCATCAAAAAACGGTTACAAATCTCTTTCAGGTCATCTGTGTTTAGGCCAATATCAGCTTTAACACCTGCACGATGTTTAATTTCTTCAAAATGAGTATCAAATTTTTCGTCCGGTACCCCTAAGGCAACTTTACCAAACAACTGGATAAACCTGCGGTAGGCATCGTAACTGAATCGTTCATTACCGGTTTGAAGTATTAAGCCTTGCAAGGTAGATTGGTTCAAGCCTAAGTTTAAAATGGTATCCATCATGCCCGGCATCGACATAGCAGAACCTGACCGCACAGATACTAATAATGGCTGCTCACTTCCGCCAAACGTTTTACCGGTTTTTGCTTCCATATTCGCCATTTGTTGACGCACTTCCTGCATTACACCTTCCGGTAAATTTCTTGCTGAATTTGCCAGGTATTCAAGGCAGGCTGCTGTGCTAATCACGAAGCCCGGAGGCACATTCAGCCCTATTTGCGTCATCTCACACAAATTAGCTCCTTTTCCACCTAATAATTGTTTGTTTTTACCGTTGCCTTCCTCAAATGAATACACAAATTTGATGGCATCCGCAAGCACTGGTTTGCCAGTTGCAGATAAAATTTGATCAGTGTCCATACTATTATGTTTTAGTAATTCCGAAGGTAGGTATGGTGGGTTGCGTTTAAAATGACATCAATCCTCAAAAAAGGAAATGCAAGTCATACTTTATGTTTTTAGGACTATGGAATTCCTAAGGTTCACAATCAAGTGCTAAAGTTTTTTAAATGAGGGAATTGCTCTTTAAAACTACTTTAAACGGAGCTTAACTTAATAATTGTGCAACTACTTTTGCCCAAAATTCACTAAATATGTATTTAAACAGACTACTCAAATCAACGCTTACGCTGTTAGTAATTTCAGCAACTGTTGGTCACGTTAATGCGCAAACCCCCGGTGACGCAGTAATGATGAACGCAGGTGAAATTTGTTTCGACGTGCATTACAATAATGCAGCTTGGAGCGAATATTGGGAGGGAGATTCTCTTCGTGAAAACGGTAATATCGGCACACTTACTACTCAATCCATTACAGGTGGTTTTATGCTTGGAATATTAGACCGTGTTAATGTATTAGCTATGTTGCCTTATGTAATTACAGACCCGTCAGGTGGTGTAGTTTCAGGCGACAAAGGTATTCAGGACGCTGCTTTTTTTGTAAAGGGGCTTATTTATGAACACAAAGCCGGACCGGGAAATATCAAATTGTTAGCCAGCGCAGGTTTGTTATTACCTGCTTCTGATTATTCTCCTGAAAACCCTTTTGCAATCGGCTTAGGTTGCCCTGATGGTATTTTTCGCGGTATCGTGCATTATGATGCTGACATGGGACTTTATGGCCGTGTAGATGGAGCTTTCCATTTAAGAGGAAATGCATTCCTTGATCGCAACTATTATTATACTACCTCAGGTTATTATTCCGATGAAGTAGATATGCCGGATGCAATGGATTACAATTTTACATTGGGATATATTACCAAAAGCAAAAAATTCAAAGTGGAAGGCGCATTAAATTCACTCACTACCTTCGGTGGATTTGATATCAGACGTCAGGATGGCGGTTTTCCATCAAACGATATGGAATTTATGCGCATAGGTTTAAATGCCGATTACTATGATTTATTGGTAAAAGGTTTAGCAGTCCATTTCAACTCAAACTATACCTTAACCGGCCGCAACGTAGGTAAATCTATGATGTTCGGTGGTGGTATATCTTACCAATTTGGCCTCTGGGGCAAAAAAGATAAAGCACAAAGTTCTTCACCAACCCCTCAAGCAAACTAACATGAAAAAACTTACAACAAAAATATTTCTAGGCACTGCAGCAGTAACAGGTTTATTGCTAACGCAGTCTTGCGAAAAGGAAATTCCCGCTTACAACGGCTTTGAATCATACACCTATGCATCTTTAGATGAAGATGGTGGAACCTGGGATCCCATTTTATTAACCAGCGGCGCCGACACGGCTATTGCAGCTCCTGCAGATGTAACTTCAGACGCATATTTAGCTGAGTTAGATGAAGTGAAAGGATATGTTGGTTCACTTAATGCAGACGAACAAGAGGCAGTTGATTATTGGGGAAATAATACCGTAATTCGCTGGCAGGAAATTGCTCAGGAATTGGTAGCAAAATACAATCTTGCACCATCTCCGAATGAGGATGGATCATACAGCTCTCCCAGCTCTGCAAATCCTTCTGCCTATCCTAATTTCCCTTTTGCACATCCGCCTTATGCTGTGCGTGCTTATGCATATTTGGCAGCGGCGCAATATGATGCATTAATAACCACATGGAACTATAAATATGCTTATAATCGCCCTGCTCCATATAAAGTAGATGGCAGTATAACCCCGGCTTATCCGGATAATAATTTACCATCTTATCCTTCTGAGGATGCAGCTATTGCAGAGGTTTCTTCTGAAATGCTCAAATTTTTGTTTCCATTAGAAGTTGATTATATCAATGGACTTGCTCAGGAATGTCGCGAATCTCGCAAATGGGCAGGTATGAATGTGGAGAGCGATTTAGTTGCGGGTGATGGCATTGGTGGGTATGTTTTCCGTCAGTACAAAGCACGTGCAGCTAACGATAGTATGAAATTCGCGCAGATTGATGCTGCAACATATGCAGGATATGAATCAGCTGCTGATTTAATGTTTGGAAATATGTGGCCACATTGGGAAAATTTAGAAGTTCCTCAGCGTCCGGTTGGTATTACACCTGCATATGGCAAAGTTAAAACATGGTGGATTGGCAGCCCTGCTGATGTTCGCCCTGGTCCGCCACCAGCAGTAGGTTCTGCGGAATATGAAACTGCAAAAGCAGAACTCTTGGAATATACTAAAAATGCAACCCGTGAGCAGGAACAAATGGCGTATTTTTGGGGAGATGGCTTTGGATCTTATACACCAGCGGGACATTGGGACCGAATTGCAGCAGATTATATAGTGCAATATCGTTTAAATCCATTGCGCACAGCACGTACATTTGCTTATTTGAACACTGCTATGATGGATGCCGGAATTAGTTGTTGGGATACCAAATATTATTATATGTATCCTCGACCTCCTCAAGGCAATGAAGATATTTTATGTTTATTCGGCTTGCCAAATTTCCCTTCGTATACTTCAGGTCACTCAACTTTCTCAGCTGCTGCTGCAACGGTATTAGGATATATATTTCCGTCAGAAGCAAGTTTGTTTAGTTCATACGCTCAAGATGCTGCGGACTCACGAGTTTATTCAAGAATACATTGGAGGTTTGATAGTGAAGTTGGATTAGATGTTGGTCAAACTATTGGAGCAATGACTGTTGCAGTTGCTGCCACCGACGGCGCTGATTGATGGTTTTATAAATATAATTGTAAACGAGGCTGTTGAAGTAAATCAATAGCCTCGTTTTTTTTTTGTTAAAATATAATAAGTTCAAACAGCATTAAAGTCCACAATTTGTGTCCCATGAGGGAGCTCGCTCGCGAATAACACTTGGGTGCT
>DAORKJ010000115.1:0-1437 GCA_035439505.1 Chitinophagales bacterium | reverse complement strand
TGAAAACGATAATCCTCGTATTTCAAAATCGTAATTTTTGCATTTTCGATGTGTTCAATTACACCTCCTGCATTTTTTACAGCCTTAAACTCCAACGGATACATCATATATCTCAACGTTGGATTTACTTTGCCACCTGAAAGAGACAGGTCAGGACCGTAAGTATTTAACATGGTTCCAAAATACATCATTACATCATATCCTCTATACGCATAATCAGAAGGTCGTGTAGAATACCGCGCTTCAAAAGCAGCATTAAATTCTTTCACCTGAGGCAATTTTTGGTCTACATAATATCCGGTCGGATAATGAAAATGCAAACTCTCAAAATAATCTAAGGAAACCGATTCCAGCGATAAAATATTTTGTAATCCGATTAAGGTAATATCATTACTGCGACCAATTTTAGACAAGTCGCGAATTAATCCGTTAATATACAATTCATCGTTGCCGGCAATAAAAACAAAATTACCTCCACCATTAATATTGGATGAAATACCAGCAAAATTATTTACCTCTTTAAGCGTTGCTGCACTGCTGCCTTTTTGCGCATTAAATGCCGCTTTAAATTCTTCGGCAATTTTCATTTCAGCAGGTTTATCATTGCGATAAACAACTATAAAATTGGCAGCAACATTATTATCCAAAACATAATCCACCATTGACGACAACTGTGTAGTTATAGCAGGATTTGCCATCACAAAATATTTATTGGTGTCCGCAAATGTATTGCTGGGAGATAATGGAGAAACTAAATAAACTTCCTGTTTTTTTGCAATGGGTGCCGCTGCTTTTAAACTTTCATTAAACACAGGGCCTATAATGACATCCGATTTTTTTATTTCTTCTTTTTGCAGCAACATTGCTGTGCTTAGACTGTCTTTTAAATGATTAAATACCTGCACATTTAATTTTATACCTAAGCGTTCTAAGGTATCCAATGCAATTAATGCACCTTCATAAAATTCGAGAGAAGCTAATGGTTGATAACCGGTGATTTTATCTTCTCCCATTAATTTTAATAACTCCGCTTCATCAGTTGAAAATGGCAATACAAATGAAATTGTATAGCGGTCTTTTTTAGCCCACGATTTTAACGGGACAGAAGTGGCAACACTGTCTTTTGCTTTTTCATTACCTGTTTTTGTTTCTGTTGTTGTAGTATTTTGGTCAACAGGTTCAGTTTTAACTTCGATAGGGGGTATAGGTGTAGTGCGCGGTGGATAAATTACCGAACACGCCGAAAGGAACATCAGCCCAATAATAATTACCATATGTATTTTATTCCCACTCAATTGTTGCCGGAGGTTTTGAACTTATATCGTAAACAACTCGATTAATACCTTTAACATGATTGATGATATCAGACGAAATCTGTGCCAATAATTCGTGTGGCAAATGACTCCAGTCCGCAGTCATACCATCACTGGAATTTAC
>DAORKJ010000114.1:0-11354 GCA_035439505.1 Chitinophagales bacterium | reverse complement strand
GGACTCGAACCTGTGGCCTTCGGGTTATGAGCCCGACGAGCTACCAACTGCTCCACCCCGCGATATATCTTGTTAAAAATTATTTCAGAACGAGGTGCAAAGATACGCCTTATTCCTGACTTTACATAGCAATTGGAAATTTAGATGGATTATGGAGTAATATACCCTATCGGATTTAAGTTTCAATTTGGTGTAAAATGCCATTACATTTTTACCTTTAATCGCGACTAAAAATACCTGCCAAAGCGATGCCATAAGTTTTTTTGAAGCGAGTTACGGCTTATTAGCGTAATTTTGGCCCATGGGATTTAAAGCAGGTTTCATAAATATTGTAGGTAAACCCAATGTTGGAAAATCAACTTTGATGAATGTGCTGGTTGGAGAAAAATTATCCATCATTACGCCAAAAGCACAAACTACCAGAAAACGTATTTTAGGTATTGTTTCTAACGATGATTGTCAGATGGTATTTTCCGACACACCGGGAATAATTGACAGTCCGGAATACAAATTACACGAATGGATGAACGAACAGGTGAACACGGCATTAACCGATGCTGATGTGTTGATTTTAATGACCGACCCATGGGACATGTTAAATGAACAACACAAAATAATTGAACAGGTAAAAAAAATGCAAACACCTGTATTAATTGTTATCAATAAAATAGATACCATTAACAAAGCCAGACTTGGTGAATTTTTAGAAAAGTGGAATACCTTATTACCGGGTAAAGAAATAATTCCTATTTCTGCATTGGAAAAAACAAATACTTCCATTTTATTTAATCGTTTGGTGGAATTATTACCTGAACATCCGGCTTATTTTGATAAAGATGAAATAACCGATCAAACCGAAAGATTTATTGCTGCTGAAATAATTCGTGAAAAAATATTTCTTAATTACCAACAGGAAATTCCATATAACGTTGAAGTTAATGTTGAAGAATATAAAGACAAAGGACATTTAATTGCCATTCGCGCAGTTATTTATGTTGGTCGCGATACGCATAAATCCATCATCATCGGCAAAGGCGGCATCGCCATTAAAAAAACAGGTACTGAAGCCCGGATAGATATTGAGGCATTTACTGAACGTAAAATATTTTTGGAACTATTTGTTAAAGTGAAAGAAAACTGGAAGAACGAAGATCGGACTTTAAAATATTTTGGATATAATTAAAACAAAAAAAAGGGAATTACCACACAAGTAATTCCCTTTTTTATTTTTAATATGCTCTATTATTTTTGTTCCACCAATTTAATTTCTACTCTTCTGTTTTGTGCACGTCCTGCAGAAGTTTTATTATCAGCAATTGGTGTTGTTTCACCAAAACCCGCACTGCTTAATCTGGTATCAGCTACACCTTTTGTGATAAAATATTTTCTCACCGCAGCGGCGCGTTTATCAGATAATTCCTGATTCATTTTATCATCACCCTGATCGTCAGTATGGCCTTCAATTGACCATGCTGTTGTTGGATATAAGGTCATAATACTTACAATATTATCCAAGGTAGAATACGATGAAGCTTTAATTACATCGCTACCTGATTCAAATTGAATTGATTTAGCTGCATAATTAATTTTCTCCACTATTTTTTTCCGTTCAACATCATCTAAAACCGGGCATCCGCCATTGGCTTTAATTCCACGTTTATCAGGACAACGGTCATCAATATCGGCAGTGCCATCTCCATCGCTGTCAGGGCATCCTTGTAATGCTAATTCACCTCGTTCTTTCGGACAACGGTCTTCTTTATCCATAATACCATCACCATCGCTATCGGGACAACCATTAAATTGTGAAAGCCCTTTTTCATTTTTACAATTATCATCTAAATCAACAATACCATCTCCGTCGCTATCAGGGCATCCTTTAAATGCTGCTGTTCCTTTATCCTGAGGGCAACGATCTTCTTTATCCATAATACCATCGCTATCACTATCAGGACAACCATTAAATGCCACCAATCCTTTTTCATTAGGGCAACTGTCGTCTTTATCTGCCAAACCATCACTATCGCTATCGGGACATCCCTGGAATAAAGCCAACCCTGCCTGATTAGGACATGCATCGGCTGCATCGGTAATACCATCATTGTCGGTATCGGGACAACCCTGAAATTGAATAATACCTGCTTTGTCCGGACAAGCATCTTCCCAGTTTGGAATGCCATCGCCATCGTTATCTGCACCTTTTCCAAAACGAATTACTAAACCTATTGAATGATGTGCATAGTCGTTTCCCTGTTCGTTAAACTGACGCACATAAGCAGATTGTAAATTGAATCCAAACAAAGGTGTAACCCAAATATCTGTGCCTATACCCAATTTACCTTCCGGGAAAATGGTTTCAACATCCGGATTTTCGTTTTCAAGATAGTTAACCCCCACTGCACCAAAAACATAAGGAGCAAAACAACTGCTTTCTTTAAGGATATAATCGTTCGCGAGATGGTAGTTTAAATTTATTTCGCCATCAACAAATAAACTGGAACTTGTATTACCGGTTTTAGCGTTTACTTTAATGGAGTTTAAACTTAAAGCAGCACCTAACGAAAATGATTTATTTAATGTTCCGCCAAATGTATATCGGCTTACAGCAGGCCCGAATTCGATATCTCCGGTATCGGTTAAATCTTTAAAATACGATTCTGACTCGGCATTGTAGTCGATTAAACTAGTACCAAAACCAAATTTATAGGGGTGATCGGAGTTTTGAGACCAAATTGTAAGCGCACTAAGCACTAACAATAAAAAAAGGGAGTAACGTTTGTTCATAGTAGTTGAATTTGAGGTTAAATTAGAACGATAAATATATGTTAATTAAAATTAATACCACCTTTATTAAAGATAAAGTTTTACACCCAAAATGATTTTTTTGCAAAAGAAAAACAGGATTATAAATTGTGCGCATGTTATTTAACTTTGCACACCTTTAACCCAATACAATACCATAAAATGGAACGAATAAAATGTCTCATAATCGGCTCAGGACCTGCAGGTTATACCGCAGCTATCTATGCATCCCGGGCAAATCTAAAACCTGTAATGTACACCGGCATCGAACCCGGAGGGCAGTTGATGCAAACAACAGATGTTGAAAATTTTCCGGGTTATCCAACCGGTATAATGGGACCTGAGATGATGGAAGACTTTAAAAAACAGGCTGAACGCTTTGGCACCGACATCCGTTTTGGTATTGCGACCAAAGTTGAGTTGAAAGGAGATATTAAAGTGGTTCATTTTGATGATGGTACTTCAGTTGAAGCCTATACCGTAATTATTGCCACCGGTGCCAGTGCAAAATGGCTTGGATTACCATCAGAAAAACGTCTGAATGGAAATGGTGTAAGTGCATGTGCGGTTTGTGATGGATTTTTCTTCCGCAATCAGGAAGTTGCTTTAGTTGGTGGTGGAGATACGGCTTGTGAAGAAGCATTATACTTATCTAAATTGTGCAAAAACGTACACATGCTGGTACGTAAAGACCATTTTAGAGCGAGTAAAATTATGCAGGACAGGGTTTTAAATACACCAAATATTCATGTGTATTGGAATAGTGAAACTGCCGAAATTTTAGGTGATACTGTGGTTACCGGTTTACAAATTAAAAATGTTTTAACCGGAGCAATTACAGAAATTGCAATTACCGGATTTTTTGTTGCAATTGGTCATCAACCAAATACAAAAATATTTGAAGGACAAGTTGATTTGGATGAACAAGGATATATTGTAACAAAAAGTGGTTCGGCCAAAACAAATATTGATGGTGTGTTTGCAGCAGGTGATGTACAGGACAGACATTATCGTCAGGCAATTACCGCAGCTGGAACAGGTTGTATGGCTGCTTTAGATGCTGAACGTTATCTTACTGAAAAAGATATTCATTAATTTATTCTTAGCACTCATCTTAAAAATAGGTTTGTGTTAGTATTTTCAATTATTCGCTATTTAGCCGAGGCGCTTGAAGCAGCCCATACCGGAGGAAGTACGGGCAATTCAAGCAACGAAGGATAAAGAACGAAGACGCAGAAAAGACGCCAAAGGTATTTTTGAGATGAGTACTACATCTTATTTTTTAAACATTTACATTTATTTGCTGTTTAGTAAAGCATAAACTTATTCTATTGGACAATACTATTTATCAATTTCCATTTACTACCATTAGTGGAAAAAACTTAACACGGGAAACGCTCGAAGGAAAAGTAATTTTGGTAGTGAATACGGCAACTAAATGTGGTTTTGTACCGCAATTGGGTGCACTGGAAAAATTGTATGAAAAATACAAAGATCAGGGCTTATTAATAATTGGTTTTCCAAGTGACCAATTTTCTCAGGAGCCATTGGATGGCGAAAATATCACAGAATTTTGCAGTGTAAATTATGGTGTTAGTTTTCCTATGATGCAAAAAACAGCATTAAAGGGAGAACAAGCGCATCCATTATTTAAGTTTTTTGCCAGTGCTCGTCAAAACGGCAAATTTTCCTCCAGTCCCCGATGGAATTTTTACAAATATCTGATTGGCCGCGATGGAAAAGTAATAGATTATTACTGGACCTATCGCAAACCGGATAGCAGTAAAATTGTGTCTGCCATTGAAAAAGCACTCTCAAAAGTGCCTGTCACAGTATAACGGTTGCGCCTTAAACCTAATCCATTAACTTTGCTGCATGAAATTGCACATGCTGGCATTTGGTGCCCATCCCGACGACGTAGAACTCAGTTGTAGCGGAACTATCTTATCATTTACCACGCAGGGTAAAACGGCAGGTATTATAGACCTTACCAGGGGTGAAATGGGCTCAAGAGGCACAGTTGCCATAAGAGCTGATGAGGCTGACGCCGCTAAAACTATTTTAGGCTGCAGTATTCGTGAAAATTTGGGTTTGGCAGACGGATTATTTGAGCACAATACCGATTCATTAATGCTGGTAATCAGGGCCATCAGGAAATATCAACCTGATTACGTTTTTTGTAATGCTCCGGAAGACAGACATCCCGACCATGGCAAAGCTTCCAAATTAGTTGAAGAAGCAGCATTTTTATCTGGTTTAGTAAAAATTACCACTGAAGTGGATGGTATAAACCAACAAGCCTGGCGACCAAAAATGGTTTTGAAATATATTCAGGACCGTTGGTTAACACCTGATTTTGTGGTGGATATTACACCTTACTGGGAAAAAAGAATGGAGAGTATAAAAGCACATAAATCGCAATTTTTCGACCCAAACAGCAATGAGCCTCAAACGTATATAGCATCCAAAAACTTTTTCGACGGTATTGAAGCGCGTGCCCGTGAAATGGGTCGCAGTGCACAGTTTCAGTATGGTGAAGGATTTATTACCAGCCGTATTCCGGGTGTGAAAAATATTACGGAATTATATTAAATAAAAATCCCAGTCCTTACGAACCGGGATCCTGATATACATATAATCACGACAGACTATCTTATTGGGTAACAGCAGATTTAGCTTCTTTAATCCTTGCTGATTTACCTTTTAAACCACGAAGATAGAAGATTTTAGCTCTTCTAACTTTACCAATTTTGTTTACTTCAATGCTATCGATGTTTGGCGAAAATAATGGGAAAATTCTTTCTACCCCAACGCCATTAGAAATTTTACGAACAGTAAAAGTTTGAGTTCTACCCTGACCTTTGCGCTGTATTACGTCGCCTTTAAATGCCTGGATCCTTGATTTGTCCCCTTCAATAATTTTATAATTAACAGTGATAGTATCACCTGCTTTAAATTGAGGGATTTCTTTACCTGGAATCAGGTCTAATTCTAGCGATTTTATAAAGTCCATAACCTTATTTTTTAAAAGTGGACTGCAAAGATAGGAGAAATTCGTTGTAATACAAACTTTCTGTATCAGTTTTCATGCAGTAAATCAGGGCGTCTTTCACGGGTTTTAGTTAAGGCTTGTTCATGGCGCCAATCCTCAATTTTGGCGGCATGTCCGCTTAAAAGCACATCAGGAACCTCCCAACCATTAAACGATGCCGGTCTGGTATATACAGGCGGTGCCAGTAAATCGTCTTGAAAACTGTCAAATAAAGCCGAAGTTTCATCATTCAACACCCCGGGAAGCAGTCGCCCCAAGGCATCCACCAAAACCGCAGCCGCCAGTTCTCCCCCACTCAGCACATAATCGCCAATAGAAATTTCGCGGGTTATCAGATGCTGACGCACCCTTTCATCTACCCCTTTATAATGGCCACACAATAAAATCAGGTCGTTTTTTAAGGAAAGTTGGTTGGCTGTTTTCTGGTTAAATCGTTCACCATCAGGTGTCAGGTAAATGACTTCGTCAACAGTCCTGTCCTTTTTCAGCGCCTGAATACAATTAAAAATGGGTTCAACCATCATCACCATACCTGCTCCCCCACCAAATTGGTAGTCGTCCACCTGTTTGTGATTAAACGTGGAATAATCGCGCAAATTCACCACATTAACCTCCAGCAAACCCTTTTCACGAGCGCGTTTCAGGATACTGTGTTCAAATGGCGAAACCAGCAATTCAGGTAAAACAGTAATGATGTCGATACGCATGTGATACTATTGGTTAAATGTCCAGAATTCCTGCCGGTAAGCGGGTTATCAATTCTTTTTTCGATTCGTCAAGTGCAACTATAACTTCATCATGCACCGGAATCATGATGGTTTTTCCAAGGTAGTCAATTTCCAGCAAAATATACTCAGCCATATCAATTGAGCCATTTACCTTGCCCAACAAACCAATCACTTCGTCGGTAACAATAAAATCAACCCATGGATCCTCATACTCCTCCTCTTCTTCTTCAACATAAGTATCGGGACCTGAAACCGCTTTTTTGGTAAATCGTTCAGCATCTTCTTTATTGGTAATTTCCTCCAGTAAAACGAGGGCATCACCATTTTTGAAATAACTGATAGTTTTAATAAAAAATGGAATTTGGTTGCCTTTTACCAAAAAATAAAGAGCTTCCTGTTCGGAAAGCTCTTTAATATTTTCATCAAACGCAATTCTGAGGTGTCCTTGAACACCGTGAGTTTTAATAACGTAACCGATTTGAACCAGTTCGTTGCTCACGATATTATTCGTTTGTAGTTTCCTCAGTTGTAGCTGCGTTATCTGTAACTTCAGTTTCTACTTCTGCAGTAGGTTCTTCAGTTGCTTCTACAGTAGCATTTGCAGCAGCAGCGGCATCAGCAGCTTCTTTTTCAGCAGCAGCTTTTTTAGATGCTTCTTCTAAACGTTTGTTATTGATACGTGCAATTTCAGCAGCTTTTTTAGCAGCTTCACCGGCTTCAACTTTTTTCACGTGGTCCATAACTGCACCTTCGTGAGATTGTTGCCATTCAACAAATTTTTGTTCTGCAACTTCTAATGTAAATGAGCCTTTGCTAACACCACGTAATAAGTGTTTTTTGTATAAAACACCTTTGTAGCGAAGAATTGCCGCAGCGGTTGTCGTAGGTTGAGCTCCTTTTTGAAGCCATTCTACCGCTTTGTTTACATCGATTGTGATTTGTGCAGGAACAGTTGTTGGGTTGTAAGTTCCAAGGCGCTCAATAAATTTACCGTCGCGTGGTGAGGTAACATTTGCTACCACGATATGATAGAAAGGCGCTTTTTTTCTACCGTGACGTTGTAATCTGATTTTAGTTGCCATGTTAAAACATGTTTTTTTAGTTAAAAATGTCTCAGAATCAATCCCGATTAACGGGAGGTTTGAGATTGGGGTGCAAAGATACAAATTCTTCATGATTTACCATAACATTTGCTTACTTTAGCCCCTTACAAACTATGAAACCATTTGGAAAAAACTTATCAGAACGCGCTTTACGGTGGATACGTTGGCATGAAAAGCTGATAAATTTCACCCAAAAACACCTGAACGACAAGCAATTTGTCATTATTTCAGGGGTTTTGATTGGTATTACTTCTGCCCTGGCTGCCATTTTGCTAAAAGGCATGGTGTTTTATATCAATGGATTTTTGTTTAACCAGGTGAGCACCGGCCATATTTCAGAATATTTATATGCTTTGTTTCCAATGGTAGGTATAGTTGCCACTGCCATTATTGTAAAATATCGCTTCCGGGGTAACCTTGGAGGAGGCAATAGTGCCATAATTTATGCGATAAAACGCAAGGAGAGCAAAATGCCCTTTCACCTCATGTATGCCCATATTTTTACCAGTGCAATTACAGTTGGCACCGGTGGGTCTACCGGATTGGAAACACCGATTGTTACTACAGGTGCAGCAATTGGTTCTAACTACGGCAAAACGTATAAAGTGAAACCGGAGGAAAGAACTATTATGTTGGCATGCGGTGTGGCAGCTGGTATAGCAGCTACCTTTAATGCACCAATTGCGGGAGTATTATTTGCCATCGAAGTATTAATCAGTGAAATATCGGTAGTCGCGTTTATTCCTATTTTAATTGCTGCAGCTTCAGGCGCTATATTATCTGATATTATTTTAAATGAAAATGTGTTGTTAAGCTTCGATTTATTGGAGCCGTTTAATTATAGAAATGTACCCTTTTATGTTTTACTCGGACTTGTTGCGGGAGTTGTTTCAGTGTATTATATCCGTATGTTTATTGTAATTGAATCTCTACTAAAACGGGTTAAACAAAAATATTACCTGCACAAAGCAATTATAGGTGGCTTATTGTTAGGCGGATTAATCTTATTATTTCCACCGCTGTTTGGTGAAGGATACATTGCAATTAAAAACATTGCGGACCTTGACCCGGGCTCATCACTGGCGGGAAGTATTTTAGATGGTAATTATAATGACCCATGGGCATTAATTTTATTTTCGGTGATTATCATGTTGTTAAAAGTAATTGCTACAGGAATTACATTAGGAAGTGGAGGCAATGGTGGAAATTTTGCACCATCATTATTTACAGGTGCTTATTTAGGATATGTTTTTGCTTCAATAATTAACCTGACCGGATTAGTAAATGTGCCGGTAAGTAATTTTACAATTGTAGCAATGGCGGGTATTTTGAGTGGGATATTTCATGCTCCGCTTACCGCTATATTTTTAATTGCAGAAGTAACGGGAGGTTATGATTTAATTGTTCCGCTTATGATTGTATCTGCACTTAGTTTTGCAGTCTCCAAATATTTATTTGAGTATCCACTCGATGGTGTTAAATTGCGGAAGATGTTATTACAACAATAATATTATTGTAACCAGGCTGACAAATCGCGATTGAGTAATTTCGCTAATGCCTCAATATCGTTGCGATAATAATTTTGTAAATGTGTTTTTTCCGGCGGCGTAATTTTTGGGATATTATCTTTTGTATAGATAATACTTTTAATTTTTTCTTTCAGTTCAGGCGAAAATATTTTTTTCACCATACCATAAACCCCAATTTGTGTAAGCCAATAATTTAGTTTGCCAAACCGTGGCATACCGGCTTCATTGTAACGCTGACTCATATCAAGTGCAAAATTTTCATCTACACCGAGGAAATGAAACAAATCCTTCATTGTACCTGCCGCATCTTTTTTAAAGTCATCAAACAAAATCACTTTAATATTTTGAGCAGGGAAATTATCATAATATCGTTTAACCTGCTCATAATAATTACCTACTTCCAAATATAAATGACTAACTCCCCAACCTTTAATCGGTTTAGCCTGGTCGGAAGCTATTTCTTTTAATAAATCGCGTTCGATAATTTTTCCCAGTTTAAGATTCATCAAATATTGAGAATACAATCTTTCAATAGGATTGCGCAAAATCATCACGATTTTTACATCAGGCAACACTTGTTTAATGGTAGTTGCTGTATTGGGTAGATATAGATACGAATTACTTACTTCACCTATTGCCTTCTGGTTGGTAACATTACGATATAACTGAAGGTATTGTTGGAAAGTCCGGACATGCGCAATATGAATTTTTTTATCCATTGGGCCTTCCAGATATTTTTCTAAATTCACATTTACATCTTGTTTGTAATCCACATTAAAATGCTCAAACAACATATCACCATCACTAAAGTGATTTGTTTCCTTTACAGGCGACATATACACTTCCGGATGCATTTGTAAATACTCATGCAGTGAAGTAGTTCCGGCTTTAACAGCACCTACAATTAAAAATGTGGGAAGGGTTTGCTTCATTTAGCGCAAAAATTTCCAAAATATTACTCTGGCAATATTTACCATACGATACATAAAAAATGAATACCAAGGCACCTGAATATGATTCCAGCTTTCAGGGAAATCATAATTCCAGCGTTTTAGATATGGTCCGAAAATATATTTCGCTCTGCGTTTTGCAGTATCAGTTTCGTAATACTCCCAAAATGTTTTAGTTTTTTCAGCAGTTTTATTGGCTACCGGAATATCTCTTACTTTATCTACTCCAATTACCTTTAAGGCCTGTGCAAAATCATCATTCAGATTTTCGAAACGAATAATGAAGTCCATTCGCTTGTGTTCAATAATACTCCAGCTTGCGTAAGGAACGCTGTAAGCACGTGTAAAAAATTGTTCAAAGGTTTCGCCTTTTTCTACAATTGATTTATACTGACGAACATTCCACCAACGCATAATGTATTTACGCAAAAAGCCATGTTGCATTAAACGAGGATTCGAATATCTGTTTTCGTGGTCTGTTTTAAATTTAAAATAATTACTTACACAAATATCCATAGGATTGCGCAAACCACTAATTACCTTATATGTTTTTTCTTCAGGTTTTGCCTGTTTTAAAAAGTCGGTGCTATACAAGGCATGTTTAAATAAAATTTCATGGCCATCATAATTAGCTTTTAATTCCTTTGCAATTGCACTACTTGCAGTTTGGGGTAATTCAACAAATACATATTTGTGCTTGTGACTGATAATCATAATTAAAATTTTGTGTTAAAAATGGCACCATAAATAACTTTCGCTTCACTCATGTTTCCCTTGGCTATATATTTAAAACTTCGGGTAACTAAATGAAGGTATAAAAATGGCAATTGCGCCCTGTAATATTTTTTATATAATTTAATTTTTCCGCGATACTTATAATTAAGTGCTTTAATCTGCCATTTACTTTTTTTCGGACTGTTGCCTGTTGAAGCACCTTGTTTGTGATATACTTTACTTTTTAAAGCAACACCCACTTTCCATCCCTTCAGCTTAGCCCTTGCACTCCAATCGTTTTCTTCATTGTACAGAAAGTACTCTTCACTCATGAGCCCTACATCTAATAAAAATGGCTGCGACACGAACATAGATGCGCCTATCACATAGTTACAGGAAATTTCTGTATTGTCATACTGGTTGCGGTCAATTTCCTGTGCTCCAATTATTTTAGACTTTCCGGAATATTTATTAAA
>DAORKJ010000113.1:8662-11361 GCA_035439505.1 Chitinophagales bacterium | reverse complement strand
TAGTTGAGAGATTTTCCATGTGCAAAGATAGAACGGGAATTTGAATTTGCAAAAATGCATTTATTTCTGGCGTTGCCCAGCCCTATAGTGATTAATTATTTGCCCTTCGCAAATAATTAATCTACTATAGGGGGGCCGGGCTATACGTTGCAACTCCTCGCCTCGTTCCTCGGCTGTGGGGTTTTCACTACTATCCCTAACGCGGGTTTAGAATCAGAATCACAGTTGTTCCAATAAATTACAATTTTATTATTTTGAAATGATATTGAATGTGATTATCCAAAACATGTAAAAAATAAACACCAGGAATTATATTGTCAGTGGATATGTCAATTGTTGAATTATATGTTGTGGTTTGATATAAAATTGATCCGTTTAAATTATATATCGTAATTATACTATTTAAAAAATTATCCGGCAATTTAATTTTTAATTCAGTTGAAAATGGATTTGGTGAAATTGCTATTGATGTAGCTGCTGTAATTTCATTTGATGATAAAACAAAATCACAGGTGGTTGTTGAATCTATTTGAACATAACCAATTTCATTATCATAATAACACCTTAAATTTCCACCTTCGTAAAAATCTAGCAGACAACTATTTGGATGTGCAAATAAATAACTGAGAGAACCAATTCGTTCAATTATAGGTAATGTGCCGAAATTCCAATAGTCGTCATCAACACTGCCGGTAAACAATTGTGTTAATTCAATACCGCCTATCAAAACCGTGTTAACATTATCTACTAGAATAAAGCCGGTTGAGTCGCAATCGCCAAAATTTGAAACACCACCAACCGCCCAGGTGTCGCCAACCACAGCATTAAAATCATATAAGGTATAAAATGCACCTAAACGATAATTATATACAACACCTAAATCAGAATATACATATTCATTGTCCAGGTAAAAAGTATCAACTACCGCATCCGGATTGGATACGTCTTTTTGCACCAGTGTTTTGGTAATTTTTCTGCAATTTACGCCACTTATTACCGTATCGCTTACGGACTGTAGTTGCAAATACCCACTTCCCGAAAAGTATTCGTAATTATACCACCAGGTTGCACCAATGGGTGCAAATTCGTTGGTTTGACTATAACTTTGAACAGAGATACTAAAAACCAAAAATAAAACGATTCGGTGAAATTGTATTTTCATATTTAGGTTTTTGTAATACCGAAGTTACAATAATATAGTTGTAATTACAAACTCAACAGCACTTTGTGTCTCTTGACTCCTCCGCTTCAACAAAGGTGAATCCTCAACCCAATGATTTATTGCGCTACATTCGAAAATTTTAAATGTGCAAGGGCGGATTCAATTCGCCCTTACATTTTAATTCGTTCGTTTTCGTAAATAGCCAATTTAAATTAAAATCAAAAAAACGAATTCGCAAATAGAAAATGCTTTTACCCGATTATTTTTAATCTAATTTAGCATATTCACATAAATGTATCGTCATATCATACAAAACCCTATATTATGGAACCACTCGACAATCTCGAATTAAAAAAATTTAAAACCGACAAAGGTGCGGTAATTCCAGCACCGCTTGGTGTTTCTGCTATTTTTACCAGTTTGATAGTTATGTTTACCGGCCACGGCAATCTGTTTTTTGTAGGCATATTTTTATTAGGTATCGCAATCCTTTTTTTAAAAAATGGCGTTGAAGTTGACTTAGTGAATCATCAATACCGTGATTATAAATTGTTGTTTGGAAATTATTGGGGCAAGTGGAAACCATTGGCTGAAGGCGATTATTTATTAATATCTAAATCAACTAAACGTTCTGCGGCGCCTATTACAATGGCCATGTCTGCAACCTCATCACGTGTTTTCTACGACCTCGATTTAATTACCAAGGGTAGCCGTGATGTTATTTTAAAACGCGACCCTGATTATGATAAACTACTTAGAATAGCCAAAATGGTTGCCGACGATCATGCATTAAAAATTGCTGAAAGGGTAAACAACGATTACATTTGGTTAAATTAAAAAAGGCAATTGAAAAATTGCCTTTTTATTATTTCCTGCTTTTGTTTACAGTTTTTTCTTTTACGCGTATTAAACTGTTTTTTATAAATGTGATATCATATTCATGTATCGCATACAATTTTGCCTGCTTATAGTATTTAATCGCGGGTTTAAATAACAAAGTCGTTTCACAGCTCATGGCGAGGTGTTTATAGACAAAAAATTTATTTACTCCTTCAATTTGCAAACACGATTCAGCATATTTTATTAATGTTTCGTGTTTGTTTAATTGATATAACAATTGTACGGTTACATGATATACAGGAATAAATCCCGGTTTAAAACGTTTACATAAATCAAAATGATATAGGGCCATATCGTATTCTGCTAATTCATTGTAATATAACATACCCATTTCAAAATGAGCAGAACCACAATCGGGTTCTTCTTCAAGAATATCCTCAAGCAGACGTTTGGCTTTTATGCATTTGTTTTCATATAAATATTTATTAACGCGTATCATTTTTTCTTCTATGTTGAATAAAATGTTCATGTTAAAAATTTAATTAATCAATAAATTAATAGGTAACCTATTAAACAGCATAACCCTGTGGCACACAAATAAATAACCCGAAACACCAATTATAGGAGTCTGCCCCATTGCAGACTCCGGCATCACGTAATTACAAGTAATTTTTTTGTTCTTAAAATACCCCTGAAG
>DAORKJ010000113.1:5859-8562 GCA_035439505.1 Chitinophagales bacterium | reverse complement strand
AGTGATTTCAATAATTTATTTTCATTGAATTCTTTTCTCTCCAATACTGCATCCTCCATTGGATTTTTAATAGTACCTCCTGAACCAAAAACAGTATTTCTGGTTAAAAATCCTTTTAATTTTTCTACGTTGTCGTAAACAAAATCACCGGGCACATCAAACACACTCAAACACATTCGGCATCCAATATCCACTCCAACTCCATAAGGAATTACAGCATTATTGGTAGCTAATACACCACCAATTGGTAAACCATAACCCTGATGTGCATCGGGCATTAATGCCCCTGCAACAGTAACAGGTAATTTCATGGCAATTTCCATTTGATTGATGGCGCCCATTTCAATGTTTTCAAAACCGTAAATGGCATATTCCTTTCTTTTTTGCTCAAGTGGAATAACATCATTTTTTGGTCTGATTTCATCTAATAATGCAGCAGCAATTTTTCCTAATGCTGCATCCTCTAAATGCGCATCTGGTGCGGCCAATACATCTTTTAATATATCGATAGCTTCTGCTTCAGCACTATGTTTATAATATTGATGCATCACTTGAATTGCAATGCCAATAACTTTACTTTCAGGATAACCTATTTTTCTAAGGTCTTTCCCGTTTAGAGATAACTTTCCCATATCACTTTATTTTGTGATGAATAAATAAATTTAATAATAAAATTTGGGGCAATAAAAAACCCCGACGCGATGGTCGGGGCTCGATTTATGAATATTTTTAAATATTATTTTTCATAAAAATACATGCCCCGACACGTCAAACGATCTAGCTGACCCTTTGGTGTTTGTTCTGTTATTTGATATAAATTACGCATGTTGTATTAATTTGAATGCAAATATAATTTAATTTTTTAAATTGCAAATTATTTTATTCTTTTACAAAAAATATTTTTGGCATGCTTCGGACAATACTTCTTTTAATTATTGCATTAATCATAGTTCCACTAGTTGCATTTTATGTAGATGACCCATTAACTACATTACAACAAACCATGTTGCGCACTGCTGCATTTATGGCCCTTGGCGTTGCTTTGTATTGTTTTATAGTAAGCGAATTAGCGCGTAATTATAGTCAGGTAGATAAATTATGGAGTATTGTTCCATTATTATATGGATGGTATTTTGCATCGGCATCCAACTGGGAGCCCCGTATTGTTTTAATGGCTGTTTTAATTAGCATCTGGGGTGCGCGACTTACTTATAATTTCAGCAGAAGGGGAGCTTATCAATGGAAATTTTGGGATGGGGAAGAAGATTATCGCTGGGCAATTTTGCGTCAGCAACCACATTTAAATTCACGATTTAAATGGGGGTTGTTTAATTTATTTTTTATTTCCCTGTATCAAAATGGCCTAATTCTTTTGTTTACCCTGCCCGCAGTAATGGCTGCCGGAGCAAGTAAAGGAATTACAACTGTAGATATCGTATTGGCTATTATTTCAGTAGGATTTGTGCTGATGGAATTTATTGCCGACCAACAACAATGGAATTTTCAAAAGGAAAAATATCGCAGAATCAATAATAATGAATCGCTTACTGAACCTTATTCTGATGGGTTTGTATCGTCAGGGTTGTGGAAATATTTCCGCCATCCAAATTATACTGCTGAACAAGCGATATGGGTAGTATTTTATTTATTTAGTGTTAGCGCAACCGGAAAATGGCTCAACTGGAGTATTGCAGGATGTGTATTGTTGATGTTATTATTTCAGGGCAGCGCAGACTTTAGTGAAAAAATTTCTGCAGGAAAATATCCTAAATATAAAGATTATCAAAAACGGGTTGGTCGTTTCTTTCCAAAATTATTTTGAGGATTGATATACCCAATAGGCAACACGTTCATCCGGCTTTAATGGTTCCTGTCGGGCGCGGTCGTAATGAAATACAATACCCAGTTTAATGGAAATACCTTTGGCGATTATATAATACTGTTCATCGCCAAACGAACCAATATTGAAGGCAAACACATGTAAAGTGTCATCATCGGACAGTTGATGTTTGGTCAAAATATCATAACGGGATGTGCCTTGAATTAAAGTCAACTGTTCTTTATCCCAATGATCGGCCCAGATACTTTCACTACTTATGGTATGTGTAATAGCCTCAAAAAAAACAATTTCAATTTGATGATAATAACTAAAATCAAAGCTGCCTATTACAATAACTGCTTTGTCCGGAATTTCATTATTCGGATATGCAATACCACCATCCTCATCCGGAACATCTAGCCTGAAATACATGCCTGCGCTGTGTACCGTTTCATTAAAACTGTTTAATGTCTGAATAATTGTTTCAGTATCGGTTATACAACTATGTAATTTCTCAAAATCGTTATTCATCTTTATTTTATAAAACGAAATGTTTTTGTTTCATCAAATATATGCAATTTACCTTCCAGGGCTGTTTCATCAACTACAAAAACAGCATCCTTAAAATGTACCAATGGTAAACCGTGGTTTGCAGTTAATTCGAAATAATTATGACTGGTATCGGTCGGAATTAAAGTGGCTGGGTTATCGAAATAAAATAAACAGGTGACAATAATTTTATCCGCATGCTTCGAAGAAAAATGAAAAATTCCCTGTGCACCAACCACCTGTTCTTCTTCTAAACCATTGGCAATTACTTTAATGGTGGTTTCGTTTAAGAGGACTTTATTATAATTAGGAAATCCCATTTTAATACCTTCAAA
>DAORKJ010000113.1:0-5759 GCA_035439505.1 Chitinophagales bacterium | reverse complement strand
TTAATTGGTACATCTATACATTCACACATTGGTACATTAATTAGCACATCATCACATTAGCACATCAGCACATTACCTCACCACCGTAACATTACCTTTTTTCGTAATCACTTGTCCATTTGTAGCAGTAAATGTGATTACATAACCATACGAACCTAATTCAACTGTTTTGTTATTGTAGGTGCCTAACCAGCCTTCATTTATGTCATCAGTTTCGAAAATTACTTCACCATAACGATTTATAACTTTCATATTATAACCATCGGCGGTGCCATAAATTAATACCGGCTTGAAAACATTATTTACACCATTAGGAACAATAGCATTTGGTACATAAATTCTTGGACCTTGTTCTAAACAGAGGATATTCGAATAAGAAAGTAATTGTTCATCAACACCGTTTTCGGGAGAATTTAATCTGAATAAACACTCAATTTGATAACAGAATTCATCGATAACATTTACAAACATAGAAACATCATCGGTATAAGTTTGAACACCGGCGCCGACTGTATTAATTAATACAAGTCCTGCACCATCATCGCGGTAAATTCTATATTCTTGCACAGTTCCATCCTGAATTTCAAAGCCTGTCCATGAAATAGTATTCGTAAAATTGGCATTATCATTTCCCTTAAGCACAATACTTTTTGCATAACCCGATGTATCCTGATTATCACAACTATCAATAGTAATAATCCGATAATAAAAACTGATTGCATTAGTGGCAATGGAATTATCGTTATAACTATCTACAACAGGAATTGGCAAGCCAATAGGGTAGGTGGTTAAATTTACATATTCAATATTATCGCTGCTGCGCTGAATAGATACTTTTTCTAAATCGGCATTGGTATCGGGATACCATTCTACACCAATTTGTGCAGGACCGTTTACGGTGACATTTCTGATAACAGTATAATCAGCAGCCTGCACAATATTTACCAATAAACATACTTCATTAGAAACAGCAACAGCAGTTCCGTCGGCGCGTTTTGCTTGCACAGTAATACAAACATTATCACCATCATTAATTCCGGTTAATGAATAAGAATTAGATGTATTCGTAACATCATCAACAGGAGCTGAGCCGGTAAAATTTCTGTCCACCCAAATTTCATATTCAAAAACACCTGCTGTCCAGTTATCGTAAAAATTCCAATTCAATAATAATTCATCACTACAATTTATTTGTGTTACCGTTAAATAAATGGTGTGTTGCGATGCATTATTAAATGGTCCTATATTATCACATGAATCTCGAGCTGATATGGTATACGTTTCAAATTGTGTAGTTGGTGAACCGGTAACGTCGGTATATGAAGTAGTAAATCGACCATAAACAGTGGCAATGGGTGTAAATCCGCCATTTTCCCTGTAAATCACATACGAATTGGTTTCCGGCGAAACAGATGGTATCCAGTTAATTACCGATTGTCCTGCGGTAACTGTTACATAATCAATTTCAGGCGCTATAGGATCCAGGTTATCGAGGGTATCGCTGCTGGTCATCGTATAACCCGGACAGCTATATACGGCTACAATGTAGTAATACCAGGTAGTATCCGCCCCATCAGCCCCAATATGGGTATAAGCGGTTGTGCCAATTGCGGCAATATTGGTTAATAAAATGTATGGTCCGGCTAAATTGGTTGAAGCATAAATCTGATATTCCACGAACCCGCCACAAGCTTCAGCAGATGCGCTCCAGGTAAGGGTTACATCACCGTTTATTTCTGTTTGAACGCATAATAAATTGGCAGGAAGGGTCGATTGTGCGGACAAGTTGATTGTCCCCATGCCCAGGAATGCAAGCATTAAATATTTCAATAATAACTTAACCATCGCAGCGTTCAGTAAATCTAACGCAAATTTCGCAAAGTTATTTTACAACTTCGGCTATGCTTGTAACTAAAATGACGCTTATTGAAAACTGGTAAAAAACAAAAAAATAGCAATCAGACTATTTTTTTTCCACAAATTACTTCTTTCATTGTTTCATAATCGAAATATTTGTTGGCTAATTCCATTAATCGCTCTGCATCAACATGTTTAATAGCATGAGCTAATCCGTCAAAATATTCGGTGGTTAAATTACTCATTACCATATTTTTTATTACATTAATTCTGTTAAACGGACCATCGGTTGCACGTAATAATCCACCCATCATATAATTTTTAATGATGGTTAATTCTTCATCATCAATAGGTGTGGTTTTTAACACATCCATTTCTTTATACACTTCAGCAATTGCAGCAGCACACACTTCATTGCCAACTTCAGTTTCAACCGAAAAATAACTGGCGTGAACTAAATGCGTGATAGAAGAATATATGCCATAAGTATATCCTTTGTCCTCTCGAATATTAGTCATTAACCGTGAGCCGAAATACCCGCCAAATGCAGTATTCAGCACATTGAGTTCGGCAAAATCAGGATGCGTTTTTGGTATAGATAAAGTGCCAATGCGTACGCTTGATTGCACCGAATCGTCTTTGTCGATAAAATGTTTGTGCTCAGAATCGGTATGAATAGATTTATCGGTTGCTGCAATTATTTTTCCAACACCTTTGTGTGCACCGAAATGTTTTTCCAGCAATGGCAGTGTTGCAGATGTAATATTTCCGGCCATAAATATGGTAGCATCGCCGGGGCTATAATGTTTGCGACAAAATTGTAATAATTGGTCGGCGCTTATTGCATCGAATGTTGATTCATGTACACTGTATCCATATGGATGCTGGCTGCCGAATAAAACAGTATTAAATTTTCTATTTGCGTGGAAGTCGGTGTTTTGTGCATTTATACGCAATTTTTGTTTTTGCTTTTGAATAAACAATGCCATTTCATCTTCGGGAAAATTCGCTTCCAATAATATTTCTTCGGCTACAGGCATTATTTTTTCTAAATGTTTACTTAAACAAAATATCATCATTGAAGTATAATCCTGTCCGCTTTGAACGTCCAGATGTGCGCCATAAAATTCAACAATATCCGAAATTTGTTTCGCCGATTTTTGTATCGTGCCTTTGCGCATCAGATTACACACGGCGCGGCTTACCGCCTGTTGAGGCTCATACCACCTGCCTGCGCGAAAACGCAATTCAATACGAATTAATTCTTCCTGATTGCTGTCAACATAATATACATCAACACCATTACTTAATGATGTTTTTTTATAGTTATTAATATCCAGTCTGTCGATTAATTGTAACCCGGGAGCGCTGTTTCTGTTTATCATCTTTATAAATTAATCTTTTCCGTAATATAATGTGCTGCATTTTTCAGCGGTTAATAATTGTTGTGCAATGGTAAACATGGTTGAGGCATCAACATTTAAGTATCTGTTAATTTCTGTATTCACCAAATCTGCCGATTCTATCATTTCAGCAATAGCCAACATTTCAGCTTTATTCATCACGCCGGTAATATTGCTGGCAATATCCATTTCAACAATATTTTTTACTCTTGTTAATTCGGTTTCACTTACAGGAGCCTGTCGTATTTTATCTAATTCCTGCTGAATACCTTTTTCTGCCTGTTCATAAGTAACGTCTTCGGCTAGTTTGCCGGTAATAATAAACATACCGGTATCAATACTACCTGTTATATATGCAGCAATATCTGTAAATAATTTTGTTTCTTTTTTTAATGCATGTTGCAAACGTGAACTTTCTCCTAACCCTAAAACATCGCTTAATAAATTGGTAGCATAATATTGTGGTTCAGTTCTGCCGGGCATTTTCCATGCTTTGTAAATCACATTAACCGGTACATCTTTTTTAACATGCAGGAATTTAGCAGCTTGTTGTTCAGGTTCGTCGGGAATGTTGCGATTAAATGTTTCTCCTGAAGGAATATCTCCAAACCATTTTTTTGCGAGTTGTAAAGCTTTATCGGCACTAATACCACCTGAAATAGTTAAAATGGCATTGTTGGGGCGATAATATTTATAAAAAAAGTTTTCTACGTCAGTTAAAGTAGCATCCTGAACATGTTGTAACTCCAAACCAATTGTTGGCCATTGATAAGGATGTTTTTCGTAAACCAATTTTCGTAAAATATGCCATACATCGCCGTAGGGTTTGTTAATGTAGTGTTCTTTAAATTCTTCACAAACCACATTGCGCTGCACGTTTAACGATTTTTCCGAAAAATCGAGTTTGAGCATGCGGTCACTTTCCAGCCATAAAGCGGTTTCAATATTGCTTACCGGCAAAATATCATAGTAATTGGTTAAGTCGTTTGAAGTATAGGCATTGTTTGTTCCTCCGGCTAATTGTAATTCGGTATCGAAATCGGGAATATTTGCCGAGCCGCCAAACATCAGGTGTTCAAACAAATGCGCGAAACCTGTTTTAGTAATTATTTCATCACGTGCTCCAACTTTATATAATACGTTGACAGCGCATAATTGTGTGGTATTGTCTTCGTTTACAATAACCGTGAGTCCATTATCTAATTTGAATGTTTGAAATGCAATCATAAGTGCAAAGTAAATGTAATTAGCGGAATATTAACGTGTTGAGATGAAGTTCGGTTCGGTTTGTGGCTAAATCACCGACAATAATTATTCAGGCAAAACGATTATTCAAAAAGCGTAGCTTCATTTTCTGGCAGTAATCGAAATGTTTTTCTATGATAGTTGGTGCTGCCAAATTGAGCAATAGCTTTTCTATGGTCTTTAGTAGGATATCCTTTGTTTTGTTGCCAGTTATAAATAGGAAACTCGTTGTGTAATTTGTGCATTAATTCATCGCGGTAAGTTTTCGCCAGCACAGAAGCAGCTGCAATACTCATAAACATCGCGTCTCCTTTAACAATGCAGATATGTGGTATGCGTGGATATTTGTAAAAACGATTCCCGTCAATTAAAAGCAGTCCGGGCTTTTTTTTCATTTGATCAACCGCCTTGTGCATGGCTTTGAAACTGGCTTTTAAAATATTAATGGCATCAATTTCATGATTATCGCAAATACCGATTTTCCAATCTATTGCGGCTGCTTTAATAATAGGCGCCAACAAGGTGCGTTCGTTTTCGGTTAATTGTTTTGAATCGTTGAGCAGGGGATGAAAAAAGTTTTTGGGCAATATTACCGCAGCAGCAACTACCGGCCCGGCCAAACAACCTCGTCCGGCTTCATCGCAACCGGCTTCAATTAATTCGTCCTGATAAGTGGCTTGCAGCATGTATGCAAATATATTGATTTAATA
Source organism: Chitinophagales bacterium (assembly GCA_035439505.1). Taxonomy (GTDB): domain Bacteria; phylum Bacteroidota; class Bacteroidia; order Chitinophagales; family BACL12; genus UBA7236. Next base: position 544 of record DAORKJ010000113.1, on the reverse strand, counting down.
TACAGGACAGGTTTACTTCCTAATTGTTATTAATATAATTTAAATGTAGTTGTAACATTTTTGTACTGACAACCGTTTAGCAAATAGATTTTGGCATATTGATTGCCGATAGTGTTGAATTGTTTACTTTTACTTCAAATCACTATAATTTGGAAACTGTTTTATCGACAACCGCACTAAAAAAACAATACGGACCCATCAAAGCTGTCAACGGCCTTGATTTACGTGTTGAAAAAGGCGCAGTTTATGGAATTCTGGGGCCGAACGGCAGCGGAAAAACGACTACACTTGGGATGTTATTAGGTATCATTCAGCCAACATCAGGGGCATATTCCTGGTTTAATAATGGCTCGTTGGATATCAACAGAAAAAGAATTGGTTCGCTGCTTGAGCAACCCAATTTTTACCCTTACCTGAGTGGTGAACAAAATTTAAAAGTTGTCGCCAAAATTAAAGGTGTTGATGAAGGCACTATAGATGCTGTTTTAGCATCGGTAAATCTGCTTGAAAGGAAAAAAAGCCCTGCCCGCACTTACTCTTTAGG
>DAORKJ010000112.1:10308-11587 GCA_035439505.1 Chitinophagales bacterium | reverse complement strand
GAAAATGGAAATCCGAGATAAGTAATTTGTTTATGTTTAACTGCATCTTCTGCGCCGCGAACATTACCAATTATGGCTAATAATTTAGAGTTGGTTTCACTCAGGTTTAATTGAGCAAGCACATCCGCTGTATCTGCCATTTGGGGAATTGCTTTTGGAGAAACAAAACTGCCAAAATCGATAGTATCAAATCCCACCTTCAACAGCTGATTAATATACGCTACTTTTTTATCCGTAGGAATAAAATCGTGTAAACCCTGCATGGCATCACGTGGGCACTCTACGAGGCGTATTGCTTGCTTTTTTGCTGTATCCTGGGTTACCATTGCTTTACGGATTAAAATTAATTACTTTTTCTTTTCATAATCATAAATTACCGGCTTTGGTTCCGGTATTTTCAAATCCTCATTAAAATTCGGGAAAAAATAGGCTTTTAAATTGCCATCCAACTGTTTAGTATCTAAAAAATACCAGGACACACCATTGTTATCGGAAACAGCCAGTAAAGGGCTCTCGTTCATCATACTTCCTCCCGGAATAGTCATGTATACAAATTGTGATATGATAGCATGTAACTCGGTACCTGCATTATAAATTGGACCCGGTTCACCTATATTAGCTGAATCCACAATATAACCGGCTAATTCTAATTCCTGCATCGATTGCTGAATAATTTCCAGCATAGTTGTTTTGCCTCCACTTAATTCAAATATTTTAGGATAAGTAAAATCTAACAACTTTTCATAATTATGGTCCTCGAATGCATCCAGCATGGTGGTTGCCTGGTTTTTAATGGTTTGTTGCATTACCACCTGACTTTGACCAAAAGATAAAATGCTGATGCTAACTAAATAGCAACTAAAAATTATTCTCACGTTATTCCCAAAGGGATATTTATAGATTAAAAAATACTTAATTAAAGCACAACATTTACAATTCGGCCTTTAACGATTATCACTTTTTTAGGCGCTTTCCCTTCTGTCCACTTAACCACAGATTCTAATCCTAATACTGTTTCCCTGATTTCGTTTTCTTCCATATCTAAAGGCAATTCAATATTCGCTCTTACTTTACCATTTATGGAAACCGGATAATTAAAATTACTTTCAGTTAAATAGGTTGCATCATATTTCGGCCAACTTTGTATATGCACAGCATCTGTATGCCCACATTTTTCCCAAAGTTCTTCTGTAATAAAAGGCGCGAAAGGAGCAACTAAAATTAATAATTGTTCAAGTATTTCGCGTTTGTAACATTTTGCACTTTGTAACTCATTTAC
>DAORKJ010000112.1:8289-10208 GCA_035439505.1 Chitinophagales bacterium | reverse complement strand
CCCTGAATCATTCCCTGATTTACCAAACGTTTAAATGGTTCATCTTTAGCAACGAGTCCGATATCGAACAAAAATTTATTCCACATTCTCGAATACAATAAATGCCCAACTGCGTGTTCGGTACCACCTATGTATAAATCAACATCTTGCCAATAATCAATTTTTTCACGCGATGCGAAAAATTGATCATTATGTACATCCATATAACGATAAAAATACCAGCTCGAACCGGCATAACCAGGCATTGTATCTGTTTCACGCATTTTTCCCGGTGCAAAATTCACCCATTCGGTAATGCCTGAAAGCGGCGATTTTGCTGCACCGGCAGGTTTATAACTTTCTACTTGCGGTAATAACAATGGTAATTCATTATCCTCTAATAAATGCGGAACATCATTTTCATAATAAACAGGAAACGGTTCACCCCAATAACGTTGACGCGAAAACCCTGCATCACGCAAACGATAATTTACACGTCGTTTACCAATACCTTTTTCTTCAATAGCCGATAACATTTTTTGGATGGCATCTTTTACTTCCAAACCTGTTAACATATCGGAATTAATCATCACACCAATTTTATCTTCGCGTGAAACTTGCGGATATGCGCTTTGATCAACAACAGGAATTACCGGCAAATCAAATTTTTGTGCAAACGCAAAATCACGGTCGTCGTTACTTGGCACAGCCATTATAGCTCCAGTTCCGTAACCGGCCAACACATATTCAGCAATATAAATCGGAATAGATTTTCCATTAAAAGGATTGAGTGCATAAGCACCGGTAAATTCGCCGGTAACTTTTTTTACTTCACTCATTCTATCGCGTTCACTTCTGCTTTTTACGTATTTAATATATTCTTCAATTGCAATTCTGTTTTCGGCAGTAGTAATTTTTTCCACTAATTCATGTTCCGGTGCCAACACCATAAATGTCGCTCCGAAAATAGTATCTGGTCTTGTGGTAAATATTTCAATAACCTCATTAGCGCCTGCAACATTAAATTTAACTAAAGCTCCTTCACTTTTGCCAATCCAGTTGCGTTGCATTTCTTTCATGCTCTCGCTGAAATCTACGCGGTTCAAGCCTTCCAGCAAGCGGTCCGCAAATTCGGTAATACGCAAAAACCATTGACGCATTTTTATTTTTTCGACAGGATGTCCTCCGCGTTCACTAACACCATCTTTCACTTCATCGTTTGCTAAAACTGTTCCCAACATCTCACACCACCAAATATCGGCATAGTCTAAATACGCTAACCGAAATTGCATCAATAATTTTTCCCTTGCCGCAACATCATAATTTTTCCATGTTGTTGCATCAATTAACACCTGACATTTATCTAATGCAAATAAACGGGTAGTTCCTTCTTCATTTAAAATAGCAATTAACGAATCTATTTTTTCTGATTTATTGGTAAAAGGATTATACCATGATTTAAATAATTGTGTAAAAATCCACTGCGTCCATTTATAATAATTCGGGTCGCAGGTCTTCACTTCGCGGGACCAATCGTAACAAAAACCCATGCGCGATAATTGCTCACGGAAATAATTAATATTTTTTTCGGTGGTAATTGCCGGATGTTGTCCTGTTTCTATTGCATATTGTTCAGCAGGTAATCCAAATGCATCAAATCCCATTGGGTGCAATACATTAAATCCTTGCAAACGTTTAAAACGAGAAATAATATCACTGGCCACATAACCTAACGGGTGACCAACGTGTAATCCACTTCCACTTGGATAAGGGAACATATCCAGCACGTAATACTTAGGTAACTTCGGGTCCTCGGTAACTTTATACAAATTGGAATCTTTCCATTTTTGATTCCATTTGCGCTCAATGTTTTGAATAAGGTCAATTGAATAATCCATGGGGCAAAGGTACTGAATTAATGTGCTGATGTGATAATGTGG
>DAORKJ010000112.1:0-8189 GCA_035439505.1 Chitinophagales bacterium | reverse complement strand
TACCTATGTACCAATGAAACAGCCGGGTTATGAGGTGGAATGACATTCGAAGATTCTAATATTAATGATGCGAAGCATCCGCATCCTCGCAAACACGCAGTTCTCATCTCCGACATTTTCCTTTTCTCCGCGCTTGTAGTCCGCCGAGGTGGGCGAACCTGGTTTACCAACTTAGCGCGCCTGAGCAATCCACACCATCCGCTAATTTGCTAATTATCATCAATTGTTTGCAATTCACCACAAAGTTGTGAGTTACTAACATCATTTTGCGTTGTCCGCTAGGCGGCAATAGCTTAAATTTGCCTCAATGTCGCAACAGGTAGGAAAATCGCTGCAGCGTAAGCAAACGCACTATATCAATTCCATTTTAATTACCTCATTGGCATTGCTGATGTTGGGGTTGATGAGTATTTTGTTTATTTCATTCAAATACGAAGAAGCCAATATTAAAGAAGATATGGTTATTTCGGCTTATTTGAAGGAAGGATTAACTGATGCTGACGTAGATAAATTGTTAAAGAAAATTGAAGGTGAGGCATCGGTAAAAGCGACCAAATTTATCTCTAAGGATGATGCCATGAAAATTTTCGAAGAGAAGTTCAATGAGAACCCTTCCGAAATTTTGGGTGATGTAAACCCGCTTCCAGCCTCTGTTGATGTGACTTTAGCCGCTTCAGCAGTAAATGTAGACAGTATTAAACTGTTTCGAGAGAAGTTGCAATTATACCCGGAAATCACCCATACCAGAGCAAATGAGGAGCTTATCAGCTCTGTAGATAGCGATTTGAAGATTGCAGGATTTATAATAGCCGGGTTTTCTATCCTGTTTTTAATCATTTCTATTGCGATTATCGACAAAACCATCCGATTGAGCATGTATTCTAACCGTTTTTTGGTCAGAAGTATGCAGCTGGTGGGCGCTACAAGGTCGTTCATTACCGGCCCTTATGTTCGCCGAAGTATCATAAATGGGCTCGTTTCGGCCGGAATTGCCATGCTTTTGCTGCTTTTGGGGGTGCTATATGTGCATAATAATTTTAATTATTGGGATTTTAGTAACACAACTATCAAAAGAGGTTTTATTTTTACATTTTTAATGCTGATTGGTGTGGGGGTGCTCATTACCTGGTTCAGCACAAGAAACTCAGTGCATAAATACATCCGGATGAAACTGGATGAACTGTATTAAATTTTTAAATATTTGGCTATAATGGAAAATCAACAACCTGCTAAAAAGGATAACCCAAAAGTTACATCTGCCCCAACTACCGATGGTAAAATGGTATTAGGCAAAGAAAACTATATACTCATTGTATTGGGTTTAGTTGTCATCATTATAGGTTTCATATTAATGAGCGGCGGTAAAAGTCCTGACCCTAATGTTTTCAATCCGGATGAGGTATACAGCACACGTCGTATTACCGTTGCACCTATTGTAGTGCTTTTAGGTTTTGCGATAGAAATCTACGCTGTATTTCATCGTTCAAAAAAATAATTATCCAGCATGACCATACTCGAAGCGGTTGTTCTTGCCATAGTGGAAGGAATAACTGAATTTTTACCCGTGTCCTCTACCGGACATATGATTATTGCCTCTTCTTTAATGGGCATTTCACACGATGAATTTACCAAGTCGTTTACGGTTGCCATTCAATTTGGTGCAATATTATCAGTGGTAGTTTTATACTGGAAACGCTTTTTTAAAAGTATCAATTTCTATTTTAAATTATTTGTGGGATTTATTCCTGCTGCCATTTTAGGATTTTTATTAGGCGACTACATTGATGCCATGTTAGAAAATGTTACTGTAGTTGCTATTGCACTTATTGCAGGCGGTGTTGTGTTATTATTTGTAGACAGATTGTTTGGCGCGGATATTACCGGCGATGTAAGTACTACTGATCATATTGGTTATAAAAACGCATTTGTAATTGGGGTATTTCAATGTATTGCCATGATACCGGGTGTATCGCGTTCAGCTGCTACCATCATTGGCGGTTTAACACAAAAACTCACGCGCAAAGTAGCTGCAGAATTTTCATTTTTTCTTGCCGTTCCCACTATGTTTGCCGCAACCGGTTATAAATTATATACGTTGTACAGCGATGGTCCGGGTTTTACAAACGATGACTATATGCCATTAATAATTGGGAATGTTGTAGCTTTTATTATTGCCATTTTTGCTATGCGCAGTTTTGTTAATTACCTGACAAAATATGGTTTTAAAATTTTTGGCTATTACCGCATTATAGTTGGCACTATCATCTTAGTTTTATTGGCATTAGGTGTTGACCTTCAGATTGTGTAATATGTTTACGGCAGAAGAATTAGTAGCAGGTAAAATCATTCTCATCGACAAACCATTACATTGGACTAGTCACGACGTGGTGGCGAAAGTGCGCATACCCATTAAAATATTTTGTCGCGACCGCAAAATGAAAATCGGACATGCCGGAACTTTAGATCCACTTGCTACAGGTTTACTCATATTACTTACAGGAAAAGCAACTAAACAAACTGAGTCGCTCCAAGGTTTAGAAAAAGAATATACAGGAACCATAACACTTGGTGCCACAACACCCAGTTACGATGCTGAAACACCGGTAGACGCCACCTTCCCTATTCAACATATTACGCCTGAATTAATACACGAAAAAGCAAAAAGTTTTTTAGGAGCACAGGAACAAATTCCACCAATATATTCTTCCGTTCAGGTGGATGGAATACGTGCTTATAATTATGCCCGAGAAGGTGAAACAGTGAAATTAAAAGCACGTATTGTGGAATTATTTCGCTTCGAGATAACTGCTATCCGAATGCCTGAAATTGATTTTATTGTGCATTGTAGTAAAGGCACTTACATACGTTCACTTGCGCATGATTTCGGAAAAGCAATTGGCAGTGGTGGGTATTTAACAGCCTTGCGCAGAACAAAAGTTGGGGATTATGATGTTCAGGATGCTTTGAGTTTAGAAAATATGCTGGCAGCAGTTAAAATTTAATTCGATTTTTTCATTATTACAAATGAACCGTAGTTAAAACTTTTTACTTCATTGTAGGTACTATCTAATTTCGATACTTCTTCTCTTTGACAATAATAATACAAATAATTGGAATCCGGCCACAAGTCCTGATGATAAGGTGCGATATCTAAATTGTAAAATTGTTGCACATCTTTATGAAAGTGTAATGAATTATTAAAAATCCAGGAACTATTTAATGAAACATTTTCTTTTCCGGGATGCTGCTGATTTATCCATGCTAATACTTCTTTAGTATGTGCATCGAACCACCATTCTCTTGTGCTTGTAGTATTGGCAGTTTGTGAAATATGTATGATACCCATCCCAGCTAAAATCAGCAGTATATATTTCGGAAATTTAAATGAGTTGGTCATTAGCTCCTGCAGTAAAGCAAGAAGGGCAAGAACAAATATTGGGTATAAAAATAATGCTCCTCTCCCATTTAAAAACGGAACATGCCATAAATAAAACTGTATAAGAATAAAACAAATATTTCCACTTAATAATATTAGTATCCAGCTTCCAAATGGCAATTGTTTTCCGTTAGGTTTTTTGAAGAAATAAAATACTGCTACAAAAATCATTAACCAAAATATTAATAAAATAAGGTTAGCAAAAGGTTGCGCCTGTTTATATCCAAAGTACAATTCACCATATCGCATTTGCTCAACTAGTGGAACTAAAGTTGATATATAAAACCCGGCAGTTTCCCAATATACCAGCTGGTTTGTTTGCATCATTTTTGTTAAAGGTGTATAACAAATAGCTGCAAGTATAAGCGTTATACTCACGTAAATGAGCAGATGCTTCCATTTATTAAGGTTGATGGCAAATGCTATAACCACTATCACAAAGAAAATCAATATATAAAAATGCAGGAGTGTGAAATTGGCCAACACGGCTAATGCTGCTGCTATTAAAGTTGTTACTGCAAATTGATTTTTTTTAGTGTTATAATATTGAAAAAATTGATACAAGGACCAAAACATAAAAGCAATAGACAGCCCATAACCTCTTGCCACTGCAAAAAAATCGAGCAGATAAGGATTACAAAGTAGCACTAATAATGCAGCAACTACCAATGAACGGTTTTTAAACATAAGGGTAAATAAGCGAACCGCGGCAGTATAAAAAAGTATAAATCCCAATACATTCGGTAAACGAACAACAAAGGTGGTAGTACCAAAAAGAGCGGTGAATAATTTCATACTTAATGTATTCAGTATGTGATTATTTGGGGAAGGGTCGCCGTTAAATAACAAAATATCGGTTACTGACCTTGGCATATAATTGTAATAAGTGCCTGCTTCATCAATTGTAATAGGAATAACAATAGCACGGATTGTTAGATAAATGGTAAACAGCAGACCCAGGAAGAAATAAATATCCTGATTGTTGGGTTTATACACAAATCTGTTCACCATGGTTATATACTAATGCGCCACAAATCTTTACATTTGCGGTGGGATATGCAAGTTTTACGCGATTTAAATCAACTGCCTGACTTATCAGGTTCTGTAATTACGATTGGCACCTTTGATGGTGTGCATAGCGGGCATTATGAAATCATCCAAAAAATAACTGCGGCTGCGCGGGCTATTGGCGGTAAAAGTGTTATCATCACTTTTCATCCGCATCCCAGACATATTATTACACCTGAATCGCCGGTTTATTATTTAACTACATTGGAAGAAAAAATAGCAAAATTGAGTGTTTGTGGTGTTGATGTAGTTGTAGTTGTTCCATTTTCCAGAGAGTTTTCAGAAATTAGTGCAGAATCGTACGCTGAACATTTTTTAATTGAAAAATTTAAGCCGGCAATAATCGTATTTGGTTATGATCATAAATTTGGGAAGGATCGTTCCGGTGATATTCATTTACTCAAATCGATAGCTACGAAGTATACTATTCGTGTGGAAGAAATTCCTGCCCATGTGATTGATACCGTAACCGTAAGTTCTTCTAAAATCAGGAAATATTTAAAAGAAGGTAATATTATTGAAGCCAACGAATTATTAGGTTATCCGTATGAAATTACCGGGCCTGTAATTAAGGGCGATCAAATTGGCCGTACTCTTGGATTCCCAACTGCCAATATTTATGTGGAAGATAGCAATAAATTAATTCCTTCGGATGGTGTTTACCTCGTAAAAGTGTTCATCAAAAATAACCCAACTAAGTATTTTGGCTTATTAAATATAGGTACCCGACCAACATTTAATAAAACAGAAAAACGTATCGAAGTAAATATTCTGCAATTTGCTGATACCATTTATGGAGAAACAATTACGGTGCAGTTTTTACACTTTTTACGAGCAGACAAAAAATTTGATTCCACAACTTCACTGATAGCGGCCATGGAGGGGGATAAACAAAAAGCTGAAGCCATTATCAGCAACTTAACTAATTAATTTATACGCTAATTCTTTAAGTAAAGCCCCATGTTCAGTTTCGCCATTTTCGACGCCTTTTGAACGTAAATCATATTCCAGTATTAATTCAAAAATTTCCTCAACACGCTGGCGGCTATAATGTTTGCGCGCACTCCGGAATTCATTTTTTTGAGAAGAGTGAATACCATAAATTTTAAACATATCAAAATCACCAACATCACCACCTAAAATAAGGTGATACAATTTTTGATAAGCCGCATGAATGGATGCAATAGTGAGCACAAACGGATTTGCCTTTTGATTATCGTTGATATAATCAACTATGGTAAATACCTGCTCCGTGTTTTTCATTAACAAGGCACTTTGTAATTCATAAACATTATAATCTTTACTAATGCCAATATTTTTTTCAATTTGCTCTACAGTAATTTGACCGTTGGCGGGTAAATTAATACATAACTTATCCAACTCATTGGTCATTTTTGCCAAATCGGTTCCCAGGTAATCTATTAAAACCCGAATAGCTTTACTTTCTGCCGTAACTTTTTTTCGTTTCAGATAAGCTTCGATAAAAATAGGCACTTCGGATTCTTTTAAGGCTTCCGATTCAAAAACTAAACCTCTGTCTTTAATCTGTTTAAATAATTTTTTTCTGGCGTCGTATTTCCCATCTTTATAACAAATAACCAAGATAGTTGTTGGTGAGGCTCTTTCTACGTAGGTTTCTAACTTATCGAGTTCACTGCCTCTTGTTTTCATCATTTGGGCTTCGCGCACTATAACCAGATTAAAATCGGCAAACATAGGGAAACGCATGGCAGCATCCATAACCTGAGTTGGGGTAGAATCTTTGCCATAAAATATCGAGCAGTTAAAATCTTTTTGTTCGGGGGTTAGGATATTATCTTCCATAAACTCACTAATCTTGTCGATATAATAGGACTCTTCCCCGTGTAGCAGGTAAACGGGTTTGAACTTTCGAGCCTTTATATCACTCACCAAATCGCGATAATCCATAGTGCAAATGTAATTAATTGTAAATTTACGGCGCGATGGAAATCCACTTTTCAAAGTATAATTTCAAAATAACTGCCAATGGAGAGCAGCAAATGATTTTTGATATTATCCGCAAAAAAAATGTGGTGCTAACACCGGAAGAATGGGTGAGACAGCATATTGTGCATTATTTAATTAACGACTATGGTTTTCCTAAATCGCTCATTAGTCTTGAAAAGCAACTCGTTTTAAATGAGTTGTCGAAGCGCACCGATATTGTTTTATACAATCAAACGGCAAGCCCTTGTATGATAGTTGAGTGTAAAGCACCTGAAGTAAAAATTACACAAAAAACATTTGATCAGATTGCTCGATACAACCTCAAATTACAAGTGCCTTATTTATGGGTAAGTAATGGTAAAACCAATTTCGTTTGCCATGTAGATTTACTCAACCAGAAAGTGCATTTTTTAGAAACACTACCTCTCGTATCAACATTAATGGAAGGAAAATAAATTTATTCCTTTACGATAAATTTGAATCCAACACCACGTACGTTTTCTATTTCCACATTTGTCTCATCTGCAAACATTTTTCTGAGGCGGGAAACAAATACATCGAGACTTCGACCAATGTAATAATTATCCTCTCCCCAAACCTGGTGTAATATGGATTCTCTGCGCACAACCTGGTTTCTATTTATGGATAACATACGCAATAATTCAGCTTCACGAATAGTAAGTGTGTAGGTATTTTTCCCATTGGTTAAAGTGAGCTCTTTAAAATCGAAAACATAGGACGCGATGTCATAAGTATTTTTTTCCATTCCGGCGCTTTCGGTAAATACTTTGCTGCGCTTTAAAAACACTTCTATTTTTAACACCAGTTCATCAATACTAAATGGTTTCGTGATATAATCATCACCCCCAAGTTTAAATCCCTGCAATTTATCTTCAAGCATGGCTTTTGCAGTAAGAAATAAAATGGGTACATTTTTATCTTTATCTCTGAATTTTTGTGCTAAAGCAAAACCATCAATTTTAGGCAGCATGACATCCAAAATACACAAATCAAATTTCTGCTTCTGAAATGTTTGTGCTGCGGTTAAACCGTCTTCGCAAAGTGTAATGTCATAGCCTTTTTTTGTGAGGTTATCCTTAGTTACAAAACCGAGGTTAACATCATCTTCTACATAAAGTATTTTGGGTTTTTTGTTATCCATGTGTAGTTATTGTGGTATGATGATGGTAAAGATACTACCTTTATTTAAAACGCTATCCAGTCGCAAGCGCCAATGATGTGCTTTTGCAATCATTTTAACATAGTTGAGCCCAAGGCCGTATCCCTTTACATTGTGAATATTACCTGTTGGCACCCTGAAAAACTTTTCGAAAATTTTGCGGTGAAACTCTTTAGGTATACCAATGCCGTTATCGGCAATGCTAATAAACAATCCTATGTCATCGCGACCTGTGGTTATGGTTATTTCGGGCGTTTTATTATTGTATTTAAGGGCATTATCCAATAGGGTATTGATTACATTTTGCAAGTGCACTTTGTCGGCATCTATCGTATCAACAATGGCTGCGCTGTCAACAATTAATTTCCCGCCTGATTCCTCTAAACGCACTTCAAATGAAGTAACTATTTCAGCTACCAGTTCATTTAACTGGAATTTTTCTTTGTTCAGCACCAGTTCGTCATTTTCCAGCTTTGCCAATTCCAGAATTTTGCTGACCTGTCCGGTTAATCGGGTATTTTCTTTTTTAATAATGCC
>DAORKJ010000111.1:0-11595 GCA_035439505.1 Chitinophagales bacterium | reverse complement strand
GGGACTTTTCTGGTGAGAAAATAAACCCCATTCCTTCCAATCGAAATCACCATCGGAATTTGCTTTCCTCAATTTTGGGATAACACCATTTAACAAACTGATATTCAGCCATTTATCATCGGAATAACGAGCGGAATTACGAGCGGAATTACCTGCGGAATAGCTATCGGAATATTAATCGGAAATACAATCGGATTAACCAACGAATTAATATCCGGAATATACACGGAATCGGGTATCGGAAAAAGAAATCCACATATACCTCAAAACGGTTGATAACCAGGGTTTATAGCCAAATTACAGCATCGGAACTAATAACGGAATACTATATTTGCGGCATGCAGAAAACCAGCGACTTGTATATTGCTCCCGAGGCTATGGAGCCTTTATTTCCGGAAGATCCTTCGGGAACTATTGAGGCTATTGCCACTAATTTGCTTGAAAAAATAGCTGCGCTAAATGCTTCCACCAATGCCATAACACGAGCTGCAATTGCTCAGTTTTTAGCACCTGTTTCGGGGTATTACGCAGCCGTTTTGGAAGATGAAAATATCCGACCATTGTCGGTAGTTAAAGCCTATAATGGTCAGTTTGAAAAGGATAAGGAAACCGCTGCTGCTCAACTAAAATTGCTGGCAGAAAAAATGGTGGAAGACCGGATTAAGACTTTGTTGGCAAATCCGGACAATGAGGAAATTCCTGCGGCTGCCGGTTTCTTAAAATCGGTACATGAACAGTTTTTTACCTCACTCCAATCATTGGCAACTGCCCATGAAATTCCATTGACCAATTCCGAACTACAGGCGGGAAATTATCGATTGGGAGACCTGCGTTTTGGCAAAGGGATGTCCCCGTATTTCGGCAGCCTCCCCTTTTTTATGAGTGAATTTGAAAACGCGTACGACCCTGCATCAAAAGCCAATAAATCAAAAATCAAGAGGATTATCAATATTGCAGTTGCGCACCACCGATTGTTATGGATACAGCCCTTTGCAAACGAAAATCAACGGGTAGTGCGATTATATGCTGAAGCCTGCCTTCATTTTGAACATCTAAATCCGCATGGCCTTTGGAGCCTTTCGAGAGGTTTGGCTAGAAATAAATCTACTTTTATAGAGAAAATGGAAAATGCCGGTTTAAAGCGATTGAATGCCATGGATGGTCGCGGCAATTTATCCAATAAACATCTGATTGAATTTTGTATTTTCTACCTGAATACTGCTTTAGGTCAGGTGAAGTTTATGCTGCGTATGCTGGATACAGACGGCATGGTGAAACGAATTTCCAATTTCGTAGACTTGATGGTGTCGCGGAATAATATGCGAGCTGAAGCCAAATACATTTTAACAGATGTGTTTTTAAAAGGGAAAATCAGCAAACCCGATGCTATGCGCATTACCGGAACTTCGGACAAAACCCTGAAACTGATAACCGACGACCTGATTGAAAAGCAATTGCTTGTCGCAAAAAAAGAAGGTATTTTAATGATGTATTATGTAGCTTATCCATTGGTATATGCTCCCCTATTGTTCCCGGGTTTGTTTCCTGCGGATGAGGAGATTGAAATGATGGATGGGTATTAATTGAAACTACTTAAATAATTGTTAGCTATTCATACATAATTACAAATTTGAAGGCTAATTTTATAAAAAATACTACGATGGATCAATTGACTAACACTCCAAATACCAATAAGGAAGAACTTACCTCCGTATTAAATATGATAAATCAGCATATGGTTACGTTTTATTCTAAACGGATATTGCGAATTACCTTAGAATGTAGCTGTTACTTTTTATGCGCACTCGCCTTGTTTGTTGCATTATTTCGAATTAACCTTTCAGTTGACGGAGAAGCGTTAATTAACGGTGAAATTATTTTTTATAAAATAAACGCTTTTTCTGCACAAAAGGTGGCAAATGTAATGAAAGTAATAACTATTCTTGCCGGGCTTTTGTTTTTAACTCTTGGGCTTTACATTCGCAATGTTCGTCGTTATCATGAAACGGTTCGTTTAGCCGCAGTTAGATTGAATGAGGTAATTAAGAAGATGTAAAGCATTATTGCTTCAGAACGCTGTTCATTTTACAACAAGCTGTTTATGGAAAAAATTGGTTGTGAGCATCTACATGAGACAACCTGATGTTGGCGCTCACATCGTAAGAAGTTAATTTATTTTCCCAGACTCTTTTCCTTGCTTGTTGCGCCGTTAATTTTAATTTAAAATTTGGCAACTTCTTTAGAAAAAAACAATCTTCGAGTAATGGAATTAATTATACCGGACTCCAACCCCACCACTTCAGATATCAGCTTTTCGGTGAGTAATATTCCACTTAACAGAAATCGGATAGACTTCACTCTTGACGAATGCGCAGAGATCAATAAAAAAGTGTTACAAAAATTCGAACATACCTTAGTAACAACATTGAGAGAAAACGACACTTCCGAAATCATTCAATTGCATTTTGATTCAACAGCGAAATATCAATGGTTCTTTGAATCATTAAATATTCTTGATCGAAATTACACTTTAGCGTTTACTTAATATGATTACAACATGCACCTATATGATTTCCCAATGTCCTGACCAATGGAAAATTTCGAACTAACATTCGGACCTTGTATTGTTTATGACGACTCAACTGGTTATGAATTGTTTAAGCAGTGGCTGCTGCAATTGCCCTATTTTGTATGGTATATTTTAGGTGCATATTTGGTATTTATTTTGTTGTATGTTTTTCGAATTAAATTGTTTTCCTATTAATTGGTGTTACGTACAATTATATTCGTGCCTTCAAGCCACCATTCGGTGAACCATATTTTATAAAATAAATATCTGAATATTGGATTGCATACAAATTTGGTGTTAAGTAAAAAAAAGCGCTGGCCATTTTTGAGCGCAAGCTTTTGTGTTTTTGCCGGAAATTCCTGAAAAAAGTATGCAGGATATAATGCTTTTGTGAACTTATTTTTTTTGAAGTAAATAAAAGGATTATTTTTAAACCGCTGTAGTTATTTTAAATAATAGCCTTTATAAACGGTCGTAATTATATTAATAAAAATTTAAAATTGTTTGTATTTTAAATTAATGATGAGAGTATAAACAGAAACCCATGTTAAAAATAGGGAGAACCTTTTTATAAATGCAATATTGTACAGCTTAAAAAAAATTCATTTCATTTTAACAATTTTCTCCTTCCCTTCAATAAAACCATTATTTTTTATTTCTAAAAAGTAGACACCTATTGGTAGTTCAGTGATATTAATTGACTTAGTTTGTGTTACAAATTGTGTGCTAACAATGTTTCCAAATATATTGTAAATTACCACTTCAAGATTATTATAGGTTTTGCCATTTGAATAATTAATGTAAAAAAAATTACTTGCAGGATTTGGAAATATAGTGAAGTTGTTTTCTAAATCTCCTAACCTAGGTATTAACTCCTCGTGAAAAGGCACCTTAACATAACCTAGTGAAACTGCAGGCACTTTGAAACAAACTACATTTGTAATAGCTCCCGAAATTACACTTGGACAAGATACTGAAATAGCCAAGTCTTCTGTTAAACCCTTAATTTCATATCGATTTTCAGACTCAGATTCAACTTCACTACAGTCCTCATAAAAGGTGTTTATTGAAAGAATAGGCGAAGAACCTGAAGTAGAATATAATTGGTCAGCATCAAGTATCAAAGATTCCATCGCCTCAATATCAAAGAAAATCTCGTAATCATCACCGCCATAATCATCATTTAGGTTCCCTGGGTCTAAGGCGAATTTTTGTTCTGCATCAGTTACGTTTGTAAAAAAAATATATAATTCTTTATTTATTGGATCAATAAATGTGGTTGGCGCTAAATTGTTATTTAAAGAGGCCATACTTGTCACAGTTTTTAAATAGTCAAGGTCCAATTCAGATATAGTATGCCAAAGTTGCACCGCGAAATAGTTAGTTTTTCGCAAGAAGTAAGGACTTATCATTTCGGGTTCATTAGGACACTCTACAGAGTTTTCGCCAATAAGATATTGGTCAAGGCCATCGGCAGGGTTCATTAACATTATTGGACTTCCTCCTAAGAAATTTTGCACTGTTGCACGAGTAAGAAAACCACTTTTATAATCAGGGTCATAGTTAGCTTTTAAGTTCCATAAAAACCAATTTTGGAGCAAAGCCGCATTAGAAAACGTGTTAGTGACACTTGCAGCAAATGGCGAGAATCGCGCCGCATTCGCTTCGTAGTAAATGTCAGCTGGATCATCATGTGGTAAGATAACTTCAGCGTCAAGATTATATTCAGTAAGCCAAACTTCTTTTGTTTCTGGCCCATCATCATCATGAGTAAATAACATTTGTGCAGCGTGCTCTTCAAATGAATTATCTATTCGGTCTCTTGTAAATTCTTTAAAATTTCCAGGAATCAAAGGGTCATCGACATCAGGATAGTGAATACCAGATATATGATAAAAGGCATCCTTGATACGAATATCAGGTGATGATGAAAAAGGATATGTATTTGTTATATAATCGAATGGAGTTGTTGAAAACGTGAATGGGTCAATCGGTAAATCTGATAAATGATCTGCATCAAAGTCTTCATGCAATGCTAACATAATATTTTGCCAGTTTGTATTTAGCTCGCACTCACCATCAGCATTTGATGTCCCATAATATGGATGGAAAATAATTGCATCAAATTTATATCGTTGATAAGTTGTAATTGTTGTTACATCATCGAATGCAGAAACCATATTTGCATTCCAATCTGGGTAACCACATTCACACGGATCAACAACTACGGGGTCAGTAATTATTGGTGTCATAAAAGTCATAGGCGCCTCATCATCTTCACCTGGTGCAGCTAATGGAAAATCATAATCACCACCACATTTTGGCGTATTTCGAGCAGGCAATCCTATTTTAATTAAGCTGTAATCGTTATTAGCTTTAATTGCATTAATAAAGTTATGATCATCTTCCATTCCATCAGGTAAAACATCAGTTAATAAAATATCTTCAGGAAGTCCTTCATAAAGTAAATAATTTTCACCCTGAATATAATCATAATAATGGGTAAAGTCAGTAAAACCCATCATGCTTTGGCCATTTTTTAAATATACTTCATTACCAAGCTCAACTCCAATCAGATTAATTCCATTTTCAAAAAAATGGTCAATTACTTCAATCATCTCACTAGCTGACATTGACTCAATATTGACATTATAAATTACCTCCACATCATACCCAGTGTGCGCTAATTCAATCATATTAATTAATGCTATTAGCTGATTTATATATAGTGGCTGCAAATTGGGATTTGTAATTAAATCTGCATCAAATGTTGGTTGAGAGATGCACTTCCTATAAAATTCCATAAATCGACTAACCTCACTTGCAGGCATCCAAGTTCCACATTCTTCACAATCATCCTCAATTTGTGCTTGAATGCTACCTGTACCTTCCCACTTATAATTACCAAAACCATCATTCGGGGCATCTGTCAATATTACATCATTCATCGCATCATAATAAGGTACAACTTCTCTCCAATTATATCCATACCCGCCATAATATAAATTCTCAGTAGCATTATATAAAGACCCTAGAGGGTGCATAAATTTTCCACTTGCCCCACTAAAAGCCCTTATGGTTTTAGGAGCTAGGTCTATAAGAGCCTGCCAAGGACTAGGTTCAACAATATAATTTACATTATTAGATAGTTGAGCTTTCAAGGGCTCGAAAAAATCTGTTAAGGCTACACCAATAACACCGTGATTAACTGGAGCATTATTGTCAGAGAACGTTATTATCATTTCCTGATTTGGGTTAGGAATTGCCCAAGCATCTTCAAGTAACGAGTCGGGTATCCCCTCAGCATATGTTACATAAATTGTATCGAGTCCAGAGGTGTATATTTCAATCGTATCACCAACATCAAAAGAAATACTATCCACCAAACTTGAATCTGGTGTAATGTAATTATTAATATGAATAGTTTCAGGACAAGTATGATTAGGTATACTTGCATATACTTTCCAAATTAATATAAGATGTGAATTTAGAAACAGAAGTAAAAACAGCTTTTTGTGCAGATTTTGGGTAGAAAATGAATTTTTCATAAAACGAATTTAATGGTTAAAAAATGCTCAAACCCATCAAATAATTAAGAAGCGATGAGAAAATATTTTACTTTTGAACTACTTTGTTTAAAAGACAAATTACTTTTGCAATCGGTTGCATTAGCAAACCAAAAAAATTAAATGTAAATTAATTTGTAAATATCAATAAAAGCTATTAACTTAGATATTTAAAAAAATTCAATTGAAATCTCATTATTATATTGCACTTTTGGTTTATACTTTGCTTCCCTATAAGTATTCATCTAGTATGGCCCAGATTATAGACATTAAATGGCAAATGACCTATGGTGGTAATGGAGATGACCGTGGCACTGCTATTATTCAGTCAGCAGATAGTGGATTTGTAGTTGCTGGCTATTCTAATGCACTTGATGGCGATATTACTTCACCACATGGTAACGAAGATTTTTGGGTTGCTAAATTAGATTCTATTGGTAACTTCCAATGGAAGAAATCTTATGGTGGTTCATCTGCTGATTTTTGTCATGCAATATGTTATGGCATAAACGGAGGATATTTATTAGTCGGCCAGTCAAATTCAAATGATGGTGACGTTACTGAAAATAAGGGTGGTTATGATATTTGGGTTGTTAAAATATCTGAAACCGGAGATATTGAATGGCAAAATAATTATGGTGGATCGTTGAGCGAAAATGCAAAAGCTTGTTTACAAACCATTGATGGCAATTATTTAATAACCGGTTATAGCTTATCTACAGATGGGGACATTACTTTTAATCACGGGGGTGCAGATATTTGGGTGCTTAAATTAAATGAATTAGGGTCTGTTGTGTGGCAAAAATCTTATGGGTCGAGCGAATCTGATAATTCGCAGGATATAATCGAATCTCCAACGGAGGATATTTATGTTGTTGGTAATACTGATGGTATAGATGGTGACGTGACAATTGGCTATGGATTTGATGATTATTGGATTTTAAAACTTAACGCTTCTGGTGATTTAATTTGGCAAAAGTCATATGGGGGCTCTGATGCAGAAATTGCGAAAGAAGTCATTCTAAAAAACAATGGGCTTATTTGTGTTGGACAAACATATTCTGATAATATATATGTTGAAGGTTTTCATGGTTTATTGGATGCGTGGGTAATTGCATTGGATAGTTTAGGTAATTTACAATGGCAAAAACCTTATGGTGGTTCTGGTGGTGATGAAGCGTATAGTATTGCAAAACTTACAGATAATGAATTTGTTTTTTCCGGAAGGTCTTCAACAACGGATGGGGATGTTACTGAAAACAAAGGAGGAGTTGATTATTGGGTAGTTTCGATTGACACACTAGGTAGTATAATTTGGCAAAAATCAATTGGTGGAACAAGCAATGAGGAATCATATGATGTTATAACAACATTCGATTCTACAATTGTTGTTACTGGGTATTCAGCCTCCTCAGATATGGATGTAACTGCTGTTTATACTGGAAACAATTATTGGGTAGTTGAGTTAACTGAATGTGAAAACATGTATTTTTTGGATAATGATAACGATGGATATGGCAACCTGGTTATAGACAGTATTGCTTGTTTTATTCCATTAGGATTTGTTACAAACAATACTGATTGTAATGATAGTAATAATTTAATTTATCCGGGCACAACAGAAATATGTAATACGTTGGATGATAATTGTAATTTTTTAATAGACGAAGATATTATCTATGTTACTTATTACATTGATGCTGATGGGGATAATTTCGGCAACGCTGAAATTGACACGTTATGGTGTGGCACAATTCCAGGATACGTAACTGATGCAACTGATTGCAATGATGCAGATAACACTATTTATCCGGGATCTGAAGAATTACTGAATGGAGTTGATGATGACTGTGACCAACTAATAGATGAAGGTTTAAGTATTAATCAAATCCAATTAGTTACATTTTTTATTTTTCCAAGCCCAACCATGTCGGAAATTAATATTCAATTTGAGGTTTTACAACAGCCTCAGTTAACAATTCGCTCAATAACCGGTGAAGTGATTTTTATTACAAAAAACATACTTTCAAATTTTACTTTTGATGCTTCGAGGTTGGCCCCTGGAGTTTATTTTATTGAACTCAATGATGGTGTAAATGTTGGAGGTGGATTTTTTATAAAAATTAATAATTAACAAAGTTAATTTAAATAAATTTAATTTTATTTATTGCTTGCAGTGTCCTCGTGGAATGGTGTTATTTTAGTTATATCACCAACCAACAACTGTTCCTTATAATTTAGAATATGATATTCACAATTAATAATAATTCTATCTTTTTTTAAGTGAAAGTGGAAAATAATATTAATCATAAATTAACCAACATGGGATATAGGATTCGGAATGGAAGCAATTTCTCTAATACTACAATTGATAGGTTATTAAGATATTCTACCGCTAAAGGTCTGAGAATAACGTATTACACTTAAAGCAACTAATGGCACCCTCAATTTAGCTGGCAATTTTGCACCAAATACCCAATTACCGGTTGGAGCAAAAGCAACACAAATCACTATTGGTGCCTCGAACAGCGAACCATGTTTTTTACAATTACCAATAGTAATTCAATAAAATCAGGTAATAAAATTGATACTGTCAACTACAACCACTGCAAATATTGTAACATCCATTAACAAAATCAGCAGTTAATTGGAAGTGCTTTAAAGCAAGTTCTTTTTATTATATTTGACGCAAAAAATAAACATGGCATTACCCAATATTTTCGAAAAATCTGTAGCCGATCAGGTTATAGCAAGAATTAATAACCTCACTCCTGCTACACAACCGGGTTGGGGGAAAATGAATGTGGCTCAAATGTTAGCGCATTGTAATGTAACTTACGAAATGATTTATACGGACAAACATCCCAAACCTAATTTTTTTATGGGACTAGTATTAAAAATGTTTGTTAAAAAAATTGTTACCAACGAAGCACCCTATAAACACAACTCCCCAACTGCTCCGGCTTTTTTAATTGTAGATGAAAGAGTATTTGCCACCGAAAAAGAGCGTCTCATTAATCATATTATCAAGACACAGGAAACAGGTGCAGCTGCATTTGACGGCAAAGTTTCCAATTCTTTTGGCAAACTCAATGTTACCGAATGGAATAATATGATGTATAAACACTTAAATCATCACTTAACGCAATTTGGCGTGTAACGATGTTTAAATTATTGGCAAGCATAGGTATTACTATGTGCGCAATTTTATGTTGTTGCACCATACCAATGTTTGCCAATTCATCAGTTTATTTTGACGAAACAAGTCAGAAGTTAGATGCGATAAATGTATTGTCAAATACTACTGACAGCACAACACAAAACATTCAAGATACTGCTGTCAGGAAAACGAATACACTTAAAGATGATATTTACTTACATCCCATAGATTGTATAACTCCATATACCTTACAAAAAGGAGAATGGATTTACGGACAATCATGGCAAACCCTTCCATTCCCGAGTTGGGCATTTTATGGTATTACCAATAATTTAACCATGCAAATTGATTTATTGCCATGGTTGTATGGTGCATTCACCGAATTAAAAAAACCAATTCCCAGTGTTAACTTTCGTTATAAATTTACCGACCAACATGGAGCTTTGCCTACCATAGGCGCAGAAGCCATGTTTATTTATTTATGGGATACTTTGTTACGTTTTGAAACACCTTCTATTTCGGTTCAGGAAAGCGGTGCGTATTTTCATTTTAAACCAAGTATTGGTTATCGGATAAAAAATGATTGGTATATCAATTTATCAGCAGGTGTTGATTATATGAAAAGTTTAATTCTACTAAACAATGACACCACACTAAATACATACAAAGATTTCACCAATACCTGGAACCCCAATTATGCAATTGGAATTGATTACAGACCATCTAATTGGATTAGTTATCATCTCGCTTATCAATATGGTGCCACATTTACCTATTTAGAAAATGTTCCTCGCAAAACGATGCTAACCTACGGATTCAGGTTTGCACCATTTTATAAAAATAAATACGGCATCTTCCGTAACATGCGCTTCGAATTAGTATCTATTAATGGCTATTTTGCAGATGTTGATGCCTGGCAGGCAATAGGTTTACCAATTTATCCATACGTGTATTGGCAATGGAAAAGAGATAAAACGAAAAAATAAATTAGTTATAATTAATACCACAGGAACCTCCATTATTTTGTAATGTATTTTTTATTTAATTTATACTTACATGTCATTACTTTTTAGTCGAATTACAAGTACAAAATGATAAGGTTATTTTTACACTAGGTGCCCTAATCACCAAATGAATGTACATTCAGGGTTATCAGGAGCATTTGCATTTTATTGCCCCGAAAAAGATTGTTATATCACAGGAACGGTAAATCAAATTCATAAACCGGGCAGTTCATTTAAACTCATGGTGAAATTATTACAGCAAGTGCCTGAATAATAATTCCGACCATTTATCTTATCTCTGTTTAAACTGCAGCAGTGTTTAACAAAAACTACGTTTCTAAAAACCAATTTCCAATTCTGCTGTTCGTGTTATAAATTTACCGCATGCAGTTATTGATGGATCTGGGGTTTTTGGAGCTTAATTTTGTTGATGTGATTGACATTTTGTTGGTCGCATTCATTTTATTCCAGCTCTATCGCCTGGTTCGGGGAAGTCTCGCCTTTACGATTTTTATTGGGTTATTGGTCATTTACGTGCTGAGTTTAATTGCTGAAGCATTGGAATTGCAGCTCATCAGTGAAATTTTTGGTGCTTTTATCAATGTTGGTGTAATTGCTGTGCTCATTGTGTTCCAGCCGGAAATTCGCAGGTTTCTGCTGTATGTAGGCCGTAGTTCCGATTTCAGGAAAGTGAATTTTTGGCGGGCATTAAGTCTCAAAAAAATCAGAACCGGTGAATACAATCAAAAGGAGGTGAATGAACTGACAGAAGGCATTATGTCCCTAAGTTTGAGCAAAACCGGAGCACTTATTGTCATCCCACAAACCAGTCAGCTACGATTTTATCAAAATACCGGTATTACCGTAAATGCAGCAATTACGAAGGACATTATTGAAAGTATCTTTTTCAAAAACAGTCCCTTACACGATGGTGCGCTCATTATTGCAGAACATAAGGTTGCTGCTGCTAAATGTGTGTTACCCTTATCAGATAATCCTGATTTACCCGTAAAACTAGGCCTAAGACATAGAAGCGGTGTAGGCATTACCGAACAAAGCGATGCCACCTGCATTATTGTTTCTGAAGAAAACGGTGAAATTAGTTATGCACGTGAAGGTCGGTTATACCAAAATATCAGAAAAGATGAGCTGCAAAAATTAATTGCGCGCTCATTATTTCACAGCATCAATTGAATCAGCCTTACTGAAGGCCTCATCCAGGGTAACACCTGTGCGTTCCATAATTGCTTCTAATAAGCCTTCTGAATCACCAACATGTTCAATTTGTAAGTCGAT
>DAORKJ010000110.1:0-11631 GCA_035439505.1 Chitinophagales bacterium | reverse complement strand
TTGCTAATCCCATAGAAATCAACTTTTTAAATGTGGAACCGCTTCATTCACGGTTTATCCTAAATCCATCATCAGCTAATTTGCTAATTAACTAATTTGCTAATTAACTTTACAGCAATGAACTTTAAGCTTGCGATTATAGGAGGTGGTGCTGCGGGATTTTTTGCTGCTATTAATGCTGCAGAAATGTCGCCGGCTATTGAAGTGCATGTATTTGAAAAAGCAGCGCAGTTTTTAAGCAAAGTAAGGGTTTCAGGTGGTGGAAGATGTAATGTTACGCACGCTTGTTTCAATCCAAAAGAACTCATTCAATTTTACCCAAGGGGTAGTCGCGAATTATTGGGACCGTTTTATGTTTTTAATCCTGCCGACACCATTGAATGGTTTGAAAAAAGGCGGGTAAAAATTCATGCTGAAGCTGATGGTCGTATGTTTCCTGTTACCAATACTTCGCAAACAATAATTGATTGCTTTTTACAGGAAGCCGAACATTACAATGTGCAATTACATACACAAATTGGTTTAACGGGCATTACAAAATTGGATAATCAGCAATGGCAACTTAATTTTAATCACGGCGGAGATTTTATTGCTGATGCCGTAATTTTTGCTTCGGGAAGCAGTATGCCTATTTGGGAAATTTTAAAACAGTTAGGACATACCATCATCACTCCCCTACCCAGTTTATTTACATTTCATATTAAGGACAAACGTATTGATGAACTAATGGGTGTAAGTGTGCCGGAGGTTATTTGTAAAATTGATGGTGAAAAAATTAGCAGTACCGGACCATTATTAATTACACATTGGGGATTAAGCGGGCCGGCAATTTTAAAATTATCAGCATGGGCTGCGGTGCAACTTGCCGCAAAACAATATCAATTTACGTTAAAAATTAATTTTTTACCGGAGCATAATTATCAGTCCTGCCTCGAATTGTTAATCTCTCAAAAATCTAGCTCACCAAAAAAACATATTCAATTATATCCCATTGGTGCAGTGCCATCCAGATTATGGAAATCGATTTGTTTGTTTTGCGGCATACACGATAAAATCAACTGGTCAGATGCTTCCAAAGATATGTTACAAAAACTTGCGGATTCGCTCACACAAGCAGCATTTAAAGTAACAGGCAAAAGTACATTTAAAGAAGAATTTGTCACCTGTGGCGGAGTTGCCTTAGAGGAAGTGGATTTACGTACTATGCAAAGTAAAAAATTGCCAGGTATTTATTTTGCCGGCGAGGTGCTGAATATCGATGCCGTAACAGGTGGATTTAATTTTCAGGCTGCCTGGACAACTGCCTATATTGCTGCATCGAGCATTACTAACCCCGGTGAATCAAAAAAGTGATTACTTTTGTAAATACAATACTACTGCTATGAAAAAAATTATGCCAATAATTGTTATCGCGCTGCTGCTTGTAAGCTGCACAAGTGAAAACGATAAACTGTTAAATCAATTTGAAACTAAGGTGGAGCAGTATGAAAATATGGCAACCAATTATAACCAATACAATGCCCAACAAATGGACTCCGCTTATAATGAAATTGATGGTATTATGAATCAATTATTAGAAGCTGAATTAACCGAAGCTGATATGTCAAGAGCTACACAATTATCCATCAGATTACAAGTTGCCATCGCAGGTATTCAGGAACAACGTCAGGAGGATATTGAAATTGATTTAAACCAAATTTTGCAGGAAATCCAGTCTGAAGAGCAGCAATAAAAAAGCGCCGGGACTACCGACGCTTTACTTAACGTGTATTAATTAACCAATTACTCTATTACCATAATTTTTCCGGAAAGTATATTGCCGGATAAACTTTTACCTTTCGCGAAATAAATACCCTGATTCAACAAGTCAGTATTTATTGTGATATTTTTGGCATTAACATCTTTTGCCAATACAATTTGCCCAGCAGTATTTATGAGTTGTAAAGTCTGAATATTTTCGCTAAACGAAATATTGATGAAATCTTTGGTTGGGTTTGGTGTCAGGATAAATTGTTGCGCTAAAGTTGTTGTATTAATCCCTGTTGCAAATCGCGTACGTTGTGCACCAAAACAATCCTGCACGTGATGGAATAAACCGAAATATCTACCTTCCATATCGTAAATAGAATTTTCAAAAGTAATACTACCATCTGCCAAGTCAATACCTTTCAGATTTCCAGCGGAAATATAATAGTAGGTATTGGTAACAGGATCAATGGCTGAATTGGCAGTTCCTAATCCGCTAATAAAATAAGTAGTATCAACGGCAGTTTCAAAAACTAATTCTACAGCACCCGTAAAAGGGTCCAGTTTACCGAGGAAAACAAGTTGTGTATCTATAGCCGGTATCAATCCATAAATAACTCCATCCTTACAATTAAAACTCATATTATCAAACTGAGCACCGTAAGGATTAGTAATTGTAGCAGTTGAATAAATATCACCGGTGTACATATCGATACCAATTATTTGTGAATCGGTGAGCAGATAATAAATCATTTCATATGGGTTGATTATGTTTCTTCCCGGCATTAAAAATTGTGTAATGCTGGTATCAGATAACACTTCTACAATTCCGGTGAGTGGGTCTATTTTACCAAACAAAATAGATGCATCTAATTCGTTGGTTTGAATAATTAATCCGTAATAACCTGAATCGGAAGGATTAAATACTACTGAACGCATATAACTGTTTTCAATTGGGAGCGTTACAGTAACCGCATCTGTTATTTCACCACTAACATTATCAATTGCAAAAAATCGGTCCGCGCTCAAAACATGGTAGGTATTCGTATAAGGATTTAATGTAGAGCCTGTTACTACGAGCAATGAATCATATAAAGTAGCACCCAACAATTCGGTGGACCCGTCTGCTGTATTCACTTTGCCCAAATATAATTCGGGTGGCGTATTATTTCTATAAAGTCCGTAAATTTCGGTGCTTACCTGCGCTTTTAACTGAAATACAGCAACGGTAAGTAAGAGGAGTAACTTTGTTTTCATCGTAATACTTGTATGTTGACGGTTAAAACAAGCAACAATAGGGAATGTTCACCAGCTGGGGGCTTCCATATGTTAATGTTTTGAGCTGATGATGAACTTTTCGAATAAGCTAATTGTATTTAACTCATAATTCATTTACATGTCTATACATATATATCCATCGCAAAAGCAAATAAAAGGGAATTTTAATGGGGGAGAAATCATGGAAAACAAACCCATTCAAATGTCGCATGACCACACTAAATTGCAGCCATATTCCAATATATTTTATTGGGCGCATGCCTGGGCTGAAGTAACTTCTACCATTGGTTTACATCCTCACCAAGCTTTTGAAATAGTGAGTTTCGTGTTAACAGGTACTGTTGAACATTACGACACTAAAAATAAAACCTGGCTGCCGTTGCAAGCCGGTGATGTGCAAATAATTCGCGCAGGAAATGGGATTAGTCATGCCGAAAAAATGCATGAAGGCACCCATATGTTTCAAATCTGGTTCGACCCGAATATCAACCTGTCGCTATTGCAACCTGCTACCTATAACGACTATAAATCGAGCGAATTCCCGATAATTGAGGAGCAGGGAAAAACAATAAAAGTGTTAAAAGGTGAAGGCGCACCATTAGAAATGATGACTCCGGGGTTGTCGATTCAGCAATTGACATTAGCGCCACAATTGCATACTATGGAACTCAACGATACCCATTCACATGCATTTTATGTAATATCGGGACAAGTCAACACAGATAAAGGTTTAATTGATAAAGATGATTTTTTTATTGTTGATGAAGGCGGCACATTTACATTTACAGCTGAAGTTGAAACACAATTATTTTTAATCAGTGCATTAAAAACAGTGGATTATACAACATACGCAGCAGGGAATAATTAATGCTAATTACAAACTATCCTCGATTATAAGTTGTTTGTACAGCAAAAAATAAATCACAAAAAAAGGAGGTTATCTGTTACAGACAACCTCCTTTTTTACTATATCATTCTATTTATTCGATTACTAATATCTCAGCATAACTGCTATTATTAGTCTGCACACGCAAGATATAATTACCTGATGACAATGAAGTAGCATCTATTTGTATTACATCGATAATTGTATTCAAGGTTTGTTGCATTACAACTTTACCGGTTAAATCATAAATGGTAATGCTGGAAACAATATCTTCAATTTCAGGTAATTCAACAGTAAATATTCCTGTTCCCGGATTTGGATAAATATTTAACGATTGTTCGAATTCACCTTCACGTAAAGGCAAAGTAAGCACAGTTTCAATTGTTGAAAAAGTTGAAGTTACTGCGCCACAAATAGTTTTAATTTTCACTTCATAAGTAGTTGCCGGAGCCAATCCTACAATCTTTTTAGTAGTAGCCGTTGAATTTACTTTTGACCAAGGTGTACCTAAACCAAGTGGTCGGAACCATACCTGATATTTTGTGGCCCCTGAAACTGCTCCCCAACTAACTTTAAATGAAGCATTTGTTATTGCTGAAAAAGAAATTCCGGTAGGTGCATTACATCCACAACCATCGTAAGTATGTGCATTTAAACCTGTAAAATTATTTGGTCCTATTACATCCCATTCTGCAGCTGCAGTAGCCCAATCTAAATTTCCTTTTAATACATTTGATTTACGGACCAATGAATTATCAGTTGTACTTCCTGCACCAACAGCCCAACCAGTTATACCAGGATCAACTCCAATCACACCAATTTTGTCAATCATATAAGGACCATTATTTAATACTACTGCATCGTTGCCATTAAAATAAGCACCCTGACCAGTAGTATCTGCTTGTGCTAATAATGGTGGATTTGCATCTTCAGTTGTAATCACGTATGCATCGCCGGGAGCAAGCATACCTGCACATTGAAAATAATAAATTGGAGAAATAGCACCATTTGCATATATGTGCACATAATAATCTTCTAAATTAATACTGGCATCCGTAGGATTATAAATTTCTAACGCTTTGTTATTTAACAAACCTGTTCCGTCGCCATATTGAGAAATAATTAAATTTTCGCAATCGCCAATTACCGCAACATCGCTGTCCTCAATAAATACCAGTTGAAAATCAGGAGCCGTAATTAAACATCCCGGTGAAACGCTATCCAATTCAATATACATGGTTTCCATATATTCCGGAATGGCATCATCTATTAAAGGAATTGTAATGGTGTGCGTTGTAGGTCCGGCTGCTTCAAATGAAACCATAGCAGGGAACGTAAAGGAATAATCGATACCTGATTTAGCAGTTGAAATTGCATTTAATGTCATGAAGGCATCACAATCATGAGGTGTTGCAATATTTATATCGAAAGCATAACTGCCATCATTTTCATTCGCATAAACAATATCATTATTAAAATAAACAGTAGGTGTAGGTATCGGGTCTGAACCTGCAGTTAATGTAATATTATCTAATCCAATTTCGTCGCGGTTTCCTGCACCTCCGGGAACATCATCGGTGCTCCATTTAAAATAAATGTTGGTATTATTTGGAATAGATAAACCGGTTAAGGAAACACTGCGGTTAAAGGTATATAATAAAACATCTAATGCCGCAAATGAAGTAAAATCCACTGATGGAACCGGTGTATAGGTAATATCATCTGTTGAATAAGATAATGTTAATGAAGTAGCTCGATTTTCATTATTATATAAATATATAACATAGGAGAAATCAAGTTCAGTTAGCAGTGTTCCGGTAATATTTTTATAAACGTAAGTGATAGTTCCCGGTGTAAAATCATCTGCTGTAGGTTGAAAATAAAGTACCTGATTGGCACCTGCTGCAGTTAATAACGAATAAATTCCGCCGGTTGAAATATTACCTCCTGTAGTTCCTCTGGCAAAGTCGCCGGTAGTTTTGGTGCCACCGAATAACAAATCGCCTTCGTTACTGCCGGTAATTCTCCAGTTATCGGCATCAAGCTGTCCTGCCCCCGGCGTTGGTGCAAATCCGGCTCCGGTAAATCCATTAAAATTTTCAACAATTGGTGTTCCGGTTATTACAATATTTACCTGAGCATTCGCCTGCAGTAAACCTAGCAACAACACAATAGTAGTAAGGTGTTTGAGCATAATGTGTGTTTTAAATAATGAACAAAGATATCCAGTTTGGGATAAAGCTGAAAAACAGTTACCAAATTTTATACCACACTTATCATAATTAATTTTTGTTAATACGTTAAACCTCTGCATTTTTGACCAGTCTATCACTAAAATCACGACATGTATCGCCTATTAACCATTCTTTTAGCAGCAAGTTTCCTTCCATTAATGGCTCAAGAGCCGGGAGACGATGTTTTTTCAACCGATCAAATTTTAAAAGTAGAACTTAACTTCAGTCAGTCAGGATTTTGGGATAGCCTGGTAGCAAATTACAGCTCCGAAACCTATATGAAAGCAGATGTTACCATCACCGATTTAACCGGCGTGCAGGTGTTTGAGGATATTGGTATTCGTTTGAAAGGGAATTCCTCTTATGGCCATCCGGGAGATAAAAAATCATTTAAAATTGATTTTAACCGATATATAGATTCATTGGATTACGATAAACTGGAAAAACTCAATTTTAATAATTGTTTTAAAGACCCCACATTTATGCGTGAAAAAATCATGTACGATTTAAGTCATGAAGTTGATGTACCTGCACCCAGATGTATTTACGCAAATGTTTATATGAATGGCACCTATTGGGGATTTTACGATGTAGTAGAACAAATTGATGATGACTTTTTAAATACACATTTTGATAATAGTTCAGAAAATTTATTTAAAGCAGGAGCCGCATTTGGAGCAGGTACGAGTGCAGCGGATTTAATGTATTACGGCACCGATGTGGCTGATTACGAAGAACGCTATTCTTTGGAAAATAATGAGACTGAAAATGACTGGACTGATTTAATATCCTTAACTAATTTTATCAATAACAGTTCTGATGCAGATTTTGCAGATTCGTTACAATATTATTTTAATGTGCCCGTGCTGATGAAAAGTTTGGTAATGGATAATATGTTTGCCAACTTAGATTCCTACACGAATTCTGCAAGAAATTATTATATCTATCACAACCCGGTAAATGGTTTATGGGAATGGATAAAATGGGATTGCAACGAGGCATTTGGCTCCTACCCTATTGGTATGGGAGGCCCGCCAACCGACATGACTGAATTAGCAACAGATTATTTTGCATTGAGTCGCCCGTTGTTGGAGCGTATTGTGAATACTACTGACACCAGAGCAACTTATGATTACTATTATTGTTTTATAAAAAATAATTATTTCTCAAGCAGTTACCTCGACCCGATAATTGATGCACTGGATGATTTAATACAAAGCAGCGTTTATGCCGACGATAATAAAATGTATACCGATGCACAATACACCGACAACTTAACTGAACATATCACTACCGGTGGTGGTCCGGGAGGTGGAACCATTTATGGGTTAAAATCTTTTATAACTGAACGTAATACTTATTTAGATGGTGTTATCGATTGCAGTGAAATTGGTCAATCGGTAGATAATCAAAGTGTGGAGCAAGTTGTTGTATTTCCCAATCCAACCAGCGGTTCAATTTATTATACTTTGGACAATTTCGAAGTTGGGACAGTGCAGTTATTTGATTTAAATGGGCAATTATTAATAAACCAATCGTTAAATAATATAACAGGAGAAATTCAATTAGTCGATTTCCCCTCAGGTATTTATATTTTGTCAATTACTACAGCAACAAAAATTTATCAAAGTAGAATTGTAAAAAATTAATTAATAAAAAAGCCGGAGTATCATCTCCGGCTTTACATTCAATCTTCAATAAAAACTAAAATGTATATCTGATACCGAAACCATATCCGAAATCAAAGTCATCGTTTATAAGTCCAAATTCAGGACGTGCATCAAGGCTCAATTGAAGAGGAATGGAAAAATTATATTCAATCCCTAATTGCCCGTCTACATTCAAAAACAAACCATCATCTGAATCGTCGTTCCAATTTTTATCATTTGAATCAATATCGCGGCCTCCAATACTACCACCTGCACCTAAATACCAGTTTAATCCACCATCTATGTTACCAACTAATTGATATAACAAAGTGAATTTAAATCCTTCATCCCAGCCGTTATCAAAAAAACCCAGGTCAAATTCAAGGCGGTTTGGTCCTCCGATATATTGTTGGTATGAAATTTCGGACTCCGTGCCATCACCTCCACCAAATCGAATACCAATTGCCTGATTATCAGTTTGCGCAGATAAACTTGTTACTAAACAAATAAATACTGCTATTAATGTGTAATTTTTCATTATTTAAGATTTTGATATAAGTAGTGCAAATACGGAGCCACTTGAGCAAATGACCTGATTTGGCTCAATTTCCACCTATATTACCTGAAAATTGAGGATAGTTGCCACAATTTGTACCTGTTGTGGCACAAAAAAACCCGGAACTAAAAGTCCGGGTTACTATTATTCATTCATGAACCTGTTATTGTTTAATAAATTTTTGTGTCGCCAGAGCGATGTTTTGGTTGTAAATGGTTAACAAATAAACACCTGTCGGAATATTCGAAATATTTAATTGAATTCCATTAGAGCCGCCGCCGGATTCAATGTTTTGTTCTACCACAACATGTCCCAATAAATCGATAATCACCAAATTTAAATCTCCCGAAATATCCGCCGGCAACTGAATATTTAATTCATCCTGCACAGGGTTGGGATAAATAACAATTTCAGTTGAAGTAAACTGCTGTTCAGCTTCTTCTTTTAATGCCATAGTGGTGAATAACGAAGTAGAAGTAAAATCTTTCCAACCTGCGGCACATTGTGTTTTTACTTTCCATTCGTAAATGGTAAGTGGCGTTAAACCACTTAACATATAACTATCTGAGGTGGTGAAAATGTTGGTCCAGGTAACATCCGTAATTTTTTTATACGAAATTTGATATTGCAACGCTGCAGGAATTTGGTTCCAGGTAAGTGTTGCCTTTGTTCCGGTAATTAATGATGTAGCTAAAACACTTGGTGATGTGCAGGCAGTTCCTGCGCTTGGTGTAATAAATATTTTTTCCGCAGAATAACTTGTCCATACGCCATCGCACAATGCCCGAACTTTCCATGAGTAAGAAGTATTTGCTAATAAAGCAGATAATTCATGGTACGTATTTTCTACAGTCACAGTTGTCCATGCACCACCAACAGTGGTTTTATATTGCAACTGATATTGTTCACTTCCCATATTATCCCAAATCAACATAGCATGAGATGCAGTGAGTTCATCTTCAAATAAATGTTGAGGAATAGCACAAACACAAGGTAAACATACATTATCAATTCCCTGCTCTTCAGCCGGGCCGGTTTTAACACCTTCTGAATAATATTTAATAATGATGTATTCATAACCGGCTCCGAAATTGATATTTCGGGTATATGTTTGCCAGTTATAATTCGCCAATCCAAAATTTTCGCTGAATAATAATGTTGATGAAAATACATCCGAGTTATTGTTCCATTTTTGAATGGAATTCATTTCAATTAAGGAAGGATCAATAAATTCTCCGTTTACGCCAATTATCTCACAAATCAAATCATTGCCAGTTGCACCAAGGCCAATATTTTTAGCCTGAAAAGAAAATTCAACAGTTCCTCTGAGCGCTTTTTCATTTTTTACAATTTGAACCAGTGGTCGTCGCCATTTATCGCTTAAATAAATAGTGGCTTTGCCATTTACTAATTGCCAATTGCTTTTGTGAATCCAGCCATTACCAACATATTCACGTGTACTTTTTGCCAATGATGTAGATAACAATGTTCCGGTTTCAAATCCTGTATTGATAAAAATATTACTGTATTGCGTATTAGCAACTGTAATTGTTTTTGTGATTGAACCTGTTTTTCCCTGACTGTCATAAACAGTAAGCACAACATTATAATTACCAGCGGTTGCAAAATTGTGAATTGGGTCCACACCATAACCAGTAGTGCCATCACCAAAATTCCAGACATAAGCGGCAATTCCATTTCCTTCACCAGGCGTAATAACACCCGGGTCACTATCATTAGAAAGTACACCATTAAATTTCACACTTAATCCACCATTGGCTGCATAAGCATAATCTGCCACCGGATTAGCATTAGCAATTATTGATGTAAATGAAGGCGAACCGGAAATTTCAAAATATTTTGGAAATTTATAATATTCAGAAGCGCCATATTCATCTGTTCCTTCTTCGGGATATATGTTATAGGTATTATTATTAAAAACACCGCCAATTATTTTTGCTGTTCTGTAGTTGTATTCAAAATCATCACCACTTTGTAAATCATCAGCACGACCTGCAACAACTGCACGTTTCCAACCTTTTACCGTTAATGATTCATAAACGATTTGTCCGGTAACCGTGCTGGTAATAAATCCAAATCCCCCACTCGGGTTGCCTGAAATCCAATCACTATCAGCAAACTGTGAAGTGATATCTCCCAACAATAAAACATTTTTAAATTGTATTTGCCCTGAATATTTTACAGAAATACCTGCTGCTAATAAATTCCAAAAACTACAATTTTGAACTACACTCATAATGGAATGTGTATAGGGGTCATTTTCAATGGATGAAAAATCGCCCACATTATCAATATTTAACATATGTGTCCAAAACATTAAAGCGCTATTACAGTTATAGGCAATATTTCCATTAAATTTTCGAAGTGGAACTACAGCAGTATAAATAGAGTCGTCGACACCGGCTATTTCGGGATTTAAAATATTTGCCTTTGGTATTTTAAATCGATGTGTTGCGGGCATGCTGGCATCATCACTAAATACTTTGTATGCGTCACCTGAGCAACTCACCGCAATATTATTTTCTACCGATATATTTGAACTTTGCAACCAGTATCCATTTCCTTCGTAACCAAAATCTACATTGAGTGTTCGTTCATCTAAATTAGTATGTGTTGTAGCTTTGCGTCCTTTAATTGCAATGTTTCTATTAAATGTTCCTAATTCGTTGCCATCTTCTGTTACAAATGCAGCACCAAAAAAATCGAACACCACATTATCATCAATATTAGCATTACTTTGATGATTTACAATTCCCCAACTGGTAGGGTCAACAATTGCATTGCCTTTAATTAATGTAGGCACCGCCAAAATATTATTGGTGCCGGCTTTATGCATATGAATAGCATATCGTCCTCTCACATTTGATCCACCACTCACTTGCACACCCATATCATTTACTACAGGGTCGGTTGCTAAAATATCTTTATTGGTTCTGCCTAATCCATTAAATGCAGCATATGATAAACTTTGTGCGAGATTATGCATCAACATGATATGTGCTCGCTGGTCAATAGGAATTGTTGCAAAATTTTCGGATTCAAATATTACATTACGCGTTAAATTGGCTACATAAATTTTTAATCCATAACCGGTTGGCATTTTATGTTCATATTGAAGTGTATTACCTCCGGTTGCATTATTAGTAAAATAAATGGTCTTACCACTTATACTGGTTATGGTAAGTACTTCATCATGGTATTTAGCATTGGTAACAAAATCTCCTGCATAATTACTATTGGTTCCACCTAATACTAACTGGT